>DASRQG010000378.1:0-4587 GCA_035645995.1 Mariniphaga sp.
TAAAATAGGCTACATTTGGACTCATCAGACCCCTCAATATAACCGGTTAATTAAAATATCGAACGCTAAGAACGAGAAAAATTTGGACACTAACAAGTTATTGACATAAATATGTTAAAATTATGTTAATTGTATTAAAATTGTAACAATCAAAAAAAGGGTGCCTGAAGGAAATTTCAGGCACCCTTTTTTTTGCAGACAATTTTGATGTAAAATCAAAAAACGGGATTAGTCGCCGGTTCGGACAAAGCGCTCAATCACTCCCCGACCAAGGCCAACCCATCTTATTTCAAAAATTAGATTTTCCGTATCAATCAGAATAACTTCTTCAATTGAAGAGCTTAATACCGATCCACTGAATGCCAACACGGAAGTAATATCCGTATTGTCTGCATTAAATTGATATTCAGAATAACCAGAGTACGTCCTCCACAAATACTGCATATACAACCGGTTTGGTCCTACAGTACTCAATCGCACGTTTTGTTCAGTGAACACACCGCCTATATTCCCATCAATAGTACCAAAGTTATTGGTCACCGTATAGGTATAAGTACCCTCCCAGATCGACTTAATAGGTAAACTGAAGATCACTGTCCTGAAGTTACCTGAAATTTCGCCAAAGGAGGCGGAAGTAATAGTCAATGCCAGGACATTACTCACAGCTTGGTTCAGAATTGTTGGCCTGACTTTCACTTTGGCATAAACCCGCTTCTCACCTTTCCTAATAGTTACTGAACTTGGAAATTCGTAACCACTTGCTCCCATTTGAACATAGGATGTACCCTGAGAAGCATTGAATGCGGTTACCGCTTCAGGAGCTTCAGCCAGATTGACTACTATATCCTGTGGCGCTTCTAATTCAGCACCAGAATAACTGATGGCAATATCAAACTCAACTTCTGGCACAACTTCCAATGTAGTTGGAACGTACATCACATAAGGGGCTGTTACCCCGGAAGTGGGTGCAGTCACATTATAAAACTCTATTATATTTTTACTTCCGGAAGGATCCAATACAGCCTCATCTTTCAGACAGGATGACAGACCCGCAGTGACCAGAAATAGAATTAAAAAACTAAAATATCTTTTCATGTTCTTTCAATTTTAAGACAACAATTAATTTCTCCGATCCCAGAAAACGTACGATCCAGACACTGAAATACCTTGAGGTACATTATCCGCATTCATCGTTCTCTCATTGGCGGGATACAGAATTCTTCCTGGTAACCGATCAACAGTAGGCATAGCCGACATTATTGAAACAAATGTTTCGGTTGGCCCACCATTTGGTATTATTACAGGATAACCTGTTCTTCTGAAATCTGCCCAAGCGATATGTCCTCCTATATTATTATAAGCAATATATTTCTGGGTAATTATCGCTTCAATACGTTGAGCCTCCGTCGTTGCCATTGAGAAGTTGACCAATCGGGAGTTTGGATTGCTGGAAATATAAGTTGCAGCATCTGCTGTTGGGTTCATTCCACTCGCAACTACACCATCAGGACCTTTGTATAGATATCGAAAAGAAGCTTCGATTCCACTCTCAAATAGATCAGCAGCATCACCGCTTATGATACCTCGTACTGCTGCCTCTGCTTGTAAAAAGAAACTTTCAGCTGCCAACATGATCGGTTGTCCCATACCAGAACCCTTTAGAGTACCAATTGTATTATTACTTCCAGTTGTGGCCCCTGGAGTACCGATATAGAATGGACTACTTCCAAGTGTACCTGCTACTGTTGGCAAGTTATCCGGCGTTGGGGTGTTTCCCAAATGATTTTGGGGAACAGTACCCGGTGGATTGGTTGAAAGCGCTCTGTAAGTCGCAGCTCCCCGAAGTGGATCTGAAATCTTAGTTCCTGTGTAAAAAGCCACAGTGTAGCGACTTGGCAACCACTGACGTCCAAAAGCGACCTGAGCAGTTGCGGTATATGTACTGTGGTAAGAATTCCAGGTTGGATTTTGTTTGCCGTTTGCTCGTTCATAGCCTGGATCGACCAATGCATCATCGGCTAAAAACCCTTCTGGAGAAGCTGAAAAAGCACCTGAAAAAACACTCTTACCAAAAGCCTGAACATAAAGCTTCAACTTTATAGTATTTGCAAACTGTATCCATCTGGTCATATTCCCACCAAACAAGACATCCGAAGACCCAAGAGGATTGGTCACTGTCTGAGATTTAATCGCAGCAATTGCTTCGTCCAACTCAACAGCCAATCCCTTATAGATCTCTCGTGCATCATCATATTTAGGCGTAATAAATGCTGCTCCCTTAGCACCTTCAGTATAGGGTACATCATCATACAAGTCCACCAGATTCATATAAAGATATGCTTTCAGAGTTTTTGCTGCCCCATAGAAATTTACATACTCTGGTTTAAGCGCGCCTTCTTCATCGGTCGCAGCTGTGATCACATATTCAAGGTCAAGAATATTGTCATAAACGCTATTAAATAGACCATTAAAACTGGCGGTGGTATATTCATAAGTGAAAGTATCCCCCCATCCTCCATATCCACCGGCATTTACATGGTAACCGACCAACCTCGCTCCATGTCCATGATAAGACACAAAGTTATTGGCCACATATGCCGTTGCCTGAGGTAGTATTAGTTCTGGAGTTGAATATGTCGCACTATTCGGATTTGGATCATTGACATCCAAAAACTTCTCACAGGAAGAGAAAGCAAAAGCTAATATTCCTGCAAACAAAAAATAAATTATTCTATTTTTCATAATTCTTCAGATTTAGAAATTAACCGTAAGTGATGCTCCCATAAACCTGGTTGGAGGTGTTTGCCCCAATGTAGTAATACCCATGGCATTACTATCGCTAAAGTTATATTCGGGATCGGTATAAATATTTGCTTTTGGAGTCCATAAGAACAGATTACGTCCTTGAACACTAATCTGCAGGCCTTTCACAAAATTGGAGCCTGCCAAAATACGTGCAGGTAAAGTGTAGGCAAATGCTATCTCACGGATTTTCCAAAAATCACCTTTATAAATATAGTTCTCAGAAATATTTCTATTATACGCACCACTCGCCCAGAATCCTGATCCTCCATCACGTACCGTAATATTGGTGTTCGCTACATAATTACCAGTCCCATCGTCATATGAAGAATTTGGGATTACAAAACGATCACGGTCGTACCAAATTGTGTTATAGGCACTTCCTGAAAAATCAAAAGTAGAGGCCGCATTATTGTAAATGTAATATCCGGCACGGTATTCAGCAACTACCGACAATGCAAAATCTTTGTATTGCAAATATGTATTCAATCCCAATCTATGTTTGGGCTGTGTATTCCCCAAAAGCACACTTTCTGATGCAACACTTGGATATCCTGTCTGTGGATTGACTATGATGCGCCCCTGTGGATCACGATCATAGACTGTTCCGAATAAGGAAGGGAAGGCCTCGCCTTCAAAGGCAACCACTTGGGCAGCACCACCAGTAGATATATTTACTTTCTCCTGATCATCACTTATCTTTACAACAATGTTCTCCAGGTATGTATAATTGGCCCCCAAATTTACCATCCAGTCTGTGTTTCTCACCAATCTGAAATCAATAGAGGACTCATAACCTTTATTTGTCACAAGGCCTACATTTTGACGCAAGGTAGTATAACCTGTGGCATTTGAAACGCCAGTAGGAATAATCTGATCCCTTGTTTCAGAAGAAAAGTAGGTGAAAGATGCATCTATACGATTGCCCCATAATGTTGCATCAAACCCAGCTTCAATACCCGTAGTAATTTCAGGACGAAGGCCATCTGCTACCATAGTACCATTGATAGTAAATCCAGCACCTGAACTGAATGGAAATCCATTGGCCTGACTAAAGGTTGATTGTAGCGAATATGGCCCAAGGTTTACATTACCAGATTTAGACCAACCGGCACGTAGTTTCAACATATTCAGATAATGGCTCCCTCTCAATCCTTCGATGGCATCTGTTGCAATAAAAGAAACGTCAGCAGCTGGATAGAAAAATGAATTTTTATCCGGGTCAAGTACAGAAACCCAGTCATTCCGGCCACTTAGTGTCACAAACAGAAAGTTTTTGTAATCTCCCACAAATTGTCCCCACAAACCAATTTCACGCTGTTGGGAATTTGATTCGCTACCATTTGGAAATGCATCCGTCCGGTTGGACACATTGTATAATCCTGGGATAACCAACCCATTAATGTTGACCCCAATTGATTTACCATTACGGTTGATGATTTGATTTCCAACAGTCATCCTTAAACCGAAATCATCCACTTTTTTACTGAAAATAGCCTTAAAGTCTCCAATAACAGTTGTACTGAAACCAGCTCCGTCAGAAACACCACCAGCAACATTGGCTTGTGAACCGTTGAAATTAGCAAGGACATAATCAGAATATGTGAATACTCCTGTAGTGGACTTATTGCTAAAGTTACGAGTAGTGATGTTAGCTCCTGCAATCAAGGTCAACCAATCTGTAGTTTTCCATTGTACATCCATGTTTCCTGTCAAATAATCATTACGTGTTTTATTCCGATAATTATCAATCAGGAAATATGGGTTTCCGTAATAATTATTGTA
>DASRQG010000379.1:0-8248 GCA_035645995.1 Mariniphaga sp.
CCTAAACTTGTGAAAATTATGGCAGGTCAAATTGTATCCACACTTTCTGAACTGAATGAGGAAAACCAGGTAACTTACCAGGCAAATTATGAGAAATTTATTAACGAGATTGACGAGCTGGATGCAAAAATCGAAAAAGCTCTTGCTGATTATAAAGGGAGAACATTTGTAGCTTTTCACCCCAGTCTTTCTTATTTCGCACGTGACTATGGCCTGGTTCAATATCCGCTGGAACTGGACGGGAAAGAACCTACTACTCAACACATGATTGAGGTGGTTGATATAGCCCGTAGAGAGAAAATAAAAGCTATCTTCATTCAGAACGAATTCGATATAGATCATGCAAAGGTATTTGCAGAAGAAATAAATGGTGAAATTGTTGAAATCAAACCTCTCGATGCGGAGTGGAATGAAAATATTTGGAACTTAACCCAACTTCTTATTGAAAACTTTTGATGGATGCACTCATTAAAATAGAAAACCTGTCGGCCGGATATGATAAAACACCGGTGCTATGGAATGTAGATTTAGAGATTTTTGAAAAAGATTTTATAGGAGTCATAGGGCCGAATGGCGGGGGCAAAACAACATTGCTTAAAGTAATTTTAGGATTGCTGGACCCTTTAAATGGTAAGCTGATTTTTCGTACCGATATAAATAATCGCAAAAAGCCTATTGGTTACTTACCCCAGGTTAAACATATCGATAAAAATTTTCCGATTACTGTTTTTGAAGTTGTACGGTCAGGCTCCCTGATGGAAAATAATTTTGGGTCAAACAAAAAACGCATTAAAGAACGTATAGAATATTTGCTTGATGAGATGGGCATTTCAAACATCCGCAATAAGGCAATTGGTGAACTTTCGGGTGGTCAAATGCAACGTGTATTTCTCTGCAGGGCATTGCTAAGCCAACCCAAAGTGTTGCTGCTGGATGAACCTGACACCTTTGTTGACAATCAGTTTGAAGGTGAATTGTACGAGAAGCTAAGACAGCTAAACCGGGAAATGGCCATTATATTAGTCTCGCACGACGTGGGTACCATATCAAGCTATGTGAAAACAATTGCCTGTGTTAATGGCCACCTGCATTATCACCCCGATAACAGAATCACTCAAGAACAACTTGATTCCTATAATTGTCCCATCAAAATAATCTCTCACGGCGAAATACCACATACCGTACTAAAGAAACACGATTAAAATGAGCACTATTATTGACCTGTTCTCGTACGAATTTTTCCAAAAAGCATTCCTGGCTGCCATTTTTGCCAGTATCTCGTGTGGAATTATTGGCAGCTACATTGTATCCCGGCGGATTGTATTTATCAGTGGAGGAATTACTCATGCCTCTTTTGGTGGAATTGGACTGGCATTTCTTCTCGGTTTCAATCCCCTTCTTGGTGCTGTAGCTTTTGCTGTTGGCTCAGCCCTCGGAATTCAATTTTTCACTAAAGTAGCACGTGTCAGAGAAGATTCGTCCATTGCCATTTTCTGGTCATTAGGAATGGCACTGGGAATTATTTTTGTTTATATGACTCCGGGATATACTCCCAACCTTATGAGTTATTTATTTGGCAACATACTAACAGTCAGCATTCAGGAATTATGGTGGATGTTTATCCTCAATATTATTATTATCTTTTCTTTCTCATTCTTTTTCAGAAAGATCCTTTATATTGCTTTCGATGAAGAATTTGCAAAGGCTGCCGGTATGCCGGTCAATCTCTTCAACTATCTTACTATAATTCTGGTAGCATTAACTGTTGTGCTTAATATCCGGGTAGTTGGAATCATACTGATTCTCTCTCTGTTAACCATACCTCAAGCTACTGCCAATTTATTTACAAAAGATTTCAAAAACCTTATCATTTTATCTTCAGTGTTTGCCTTTATCGGAACTATAAGTGGCCTGCTTATATCCTACGCTATGGACATACCTTCAGGGGCAACCATTATTTTCACTTTGGTGATCATGTTTGGCCTGCTTAAGCTTTATAAGTACGTTTTCTAAAATTGAGCCAATAAATCTTTAAAGTTCTTTCTTCCGGAATACGGCATCGTCTATTATCTAAAAATCCTGTGAGGAAGTAGAAAAAATCAGAGAAAAGATTCCCAAAAAAAACTGTTCAAAAAATAATTGGACTCATCATACCACATTAGGAATTTAATTGATCACCAATCATCATTCTTATCATTCCCTATCGTTTTAGAATGTTCTTTTTTCATCACTTTAACCTACTTTCTCCATACCAAGTCCAGTCCAAGTCCAGTCAAACCCCTTTTTGCAGGCAAATTGCTTTGCTCCGGAACTGGACATGACATGGCGAAGAATAGTCTGAGAATAGCTCTCGAAATGGAGGACAGATCATCTGTACTTGAACAATCAATTTTCTGTCGTAATCGATATTCAATAGAATATCTTTTCAGAAGTTATAGAAAGAATAAAAAATATCGCGGGCTTATCGTATTATTTTCAGGTATCGGTATAAGTCATCCCTGTCCTGCCCCCTCACTTATAACGAACGGCAGTAAATGATAAATTATGAAAAAAACAGGAAAGGCTTAAAAGCCTTACCTGTTTTCTGTGAAATATTTAACTGTACCAACCTTCAGTTCCATTGTAGCTTCCTCATCACAAACTATTGTACTGTCAGGATGCATCTGAAGGGCAGAAAGGGTCCACATATGGCTGATACTGTCTTCAACTACTTTTTTAAGTGCACGAGCTTTCTTGTAACCATTAACTACAATTACTACTTCGCGGGCATCAAAAACGGTCTGTACACCAACAGTAATTGCCCTTTTGGGAACCTGATCAAGGTCGTTATCAAAAAATCGTGAATTTGCAAGAATGGTATCAAAATTCAGATTTATCACCCGGGTACGTGAACTGAGAGAAGAACCGGGGACATTGAATGCAATATGGCCGTCTGCTCCCATACCACCTAAAAATAAATCTATCCCGCCATACTGTTTAATCTTCTCCTCATAATCCTGACATTCCTTTTCAAGACCGGCAGCATTACCATTTGGGATATTGATATTATCCTTATTAATATTAATATGATCGAAGAAATGCTTGTTCATAAATGCATGATAGCTTTGTGGGTGATCTACAGGGATACCCACATATTCATCCATATTAAATGTCACAACATTGTCGAACGAAACTTTTCCTTCCTTATGTAATTTAACCAATTCGCGATAGGTACCGATCGGTGACGAGCCCGTTGGCAGACCTAAAACAAATGGCCTGCTTTTAGAAGGATTAAAGTTGTTGATCCGGTTAGCAATATGCTCAGCCGTCCAACGGCTCATCTCTTCGTACGTGTTGTTGATAATTAATTGCATAATAATAAAGTTTTAATTAGAAAATACCTTCCATCGATTTTCCAAGTTTAGACGCTTCTTCCAGGAATTGCTGAACGTTTAATTCACGAAGATACAGCATTCCGTGTGTTGCTCTGAGTAATGCTGAACTATTTTCATAGAAGAAGTTTTTTCCAAGCAAAAATTGTATTTGTTTATGTTGTTCAAACCAGTTCCGTTGTGTAAGCTCACTGAACATTCCATCATGCTGGTAACTAGGGAAAGATGCATTCACCTGCGTTACATAGCATTCTGCAAATGATGTATTCAAAGTAGCAAGTGCATTTAATGATACAGGTACAATGACTTCCACATCCCATGGATTGTATTTGAACCAAACATTCCGGTATCCTACGATACGAAGGTTACTTAAATCTTCTTCCTTGTCCCATTCTTCTACAGCACGCGCTATAGCTTGCAATACCTTATAGTGGGTGTCAGGGCCGCTTCCCTGAGGATCCATGGCAAGACTTATTACTGTAGGTTTATACTTCCTAAAATCCTCAAGAATTGGCATAACATCCTTTTCCATGTCAGGTTTACCTCCCATTACATTGTTTTGGTAAAAACCAAGTCTCAAATGATGGACGTTCTTTACCATTACTCCATAATGTGCCCAAACCAGTTCTTCTTCAAACTCCCTGATCATCCCTTTAAGCTTCTGTACGTTGGGAGTATTTACACTTCCGCCATAACTGCTCTCAAGATGTTCAAGTATTTCTTCAATAACTTCCAGAAGCCTGTTTTTGTTTTTAATTTCCCAAATAGAAACCATGGCACGAACCAACCTGTGACAAACACCCCTTCTTTTTTCTTCCGGATTTTGCGAAGCGATATTATCCAGATAGTGATATACATCCTTATCCCACTTAAACATATACCCGCTTTCAAAGAAGTCGGGGTAATTAATCATTTCAATGCTGCCATTCAGAATCAGCTCTTTGGTATCTTTTACCAAATCAGCAAGAAAATTATTTGTAACCGCTGTATATCCTGATGTTAGTACCGAAAAGTGCAGTTCATTGCTGATATCGCGTGACTGCCGGTTTGTAACAGGCATTATTCCCAACATGATGTCATCATGATGAGGGCCGGTATGATAATAAACCTGATTGGTTTCATGACGCATTCCCTTATTAATCTTAGCCAGAATAGAATCAATTACTGACTGTACAGTGTTCTCATTCAAATCAGGAATACGACTACAATATTTATCGGCTTTTAAATCTTCGAGTGTAAGCTTACCCCCGAACTTATTTATTTTCTTGCATAACTCAATTACAGCTCTCTCCGTTTTTTTATGATTCCATTGGCCGCTGTTGTAAAAATTCTCTATAGCATCCTCTAAACTCACCGAAGCTCCATTAGTAAGATAGAATCTGCTGTTCTTAAGTTTATGCAAAGATGTAGCCGGATAAACTACTGTTGGTTCACTTTCAAGTGAATTCTTAATTATATCAGCAATGGCTTCCCCGGCTGCATAAATAATAGCCTTAACGTTTTTATTGTAACCAATGGTACCTAATCCAACTGTTATTACCAGCCTTTTTCGTGAAACCTCTATACCTCCCAGATCAGTAGCTGTAACAGCCTGAGTTTCGAAGTTTGTACGGGTAAGTCGTGTTGTTGAAAAATGGTCTGACCCTCTAGTATTAAATGCGATATGGCCATCAGGACCTATTCCTCCAAGGTAAAATCCGATACCACCTTTTTCACGTATACGGTTTTCATATTGGCTACACCATTGGTCAATTTTAAATATTGATTGTTGTTGAATATATTCCTGCCTTGTTTTTGCTTCCCTATATCGTAAGGTAAGATCTATTTCCAAATTGGGAAATACTTCACTAAAGTGCTTACCTTCAAATAATTCAATTTCATCTGAATTAATAAGCAATGCCTTATTAATATCAAAACCAAGTTTTTCGATATAATTTTTAATAACAAAATTATATAAGCTATTGTGCTGCTTTGAGCTTATAGGATAAAAGTCTCCCATCTGTACAAGCTGCAATTCATTTAATGCCGGCTTAGAACCTGAAAGTCCATATTTCCTTCTAAATTCAACACCTTTCTCTGTGTCCCATCCTTCAAGAATCTGTTTGGTAAACTGAAGGAAGTATTGTGCAGTTTTTCCGGTAGGCAGACATACCATGCCCGTAGAATTTTCACCGGCCCACTCCAGGAAACTCAATGCAGACATTAAACCTAGTTTGGGAAAACTATCGACAGCTATATAAGGCATTCTTGTTTGAGGATTCTGAAGTTCTGATTCATTGTAAAACGCTTGTTCTACTTTCGAAAAATTTAATTCCATATATGATATATTTTAAAAGCAATTTATTTTTGTACAACTGAAATTTGATCAAGTGCATAGGCTGCAGCACCTAACGGACCAGCTTTTTGTCCCAGCTCAGAGAATTTTATTTTTGTGTCGTTACTGATGTCTCTGTTACTAAAGGTATTTATGGCCTGTTGTATTGGTGCTATTATATAATCACGGGTATCAGCCACCTTACCGCCAACGATAATCAGCTCCGGATTAAAAATCTGAATGATAAAAACTATTCCTTTCCCCAGCCAGAAAGCTGAATTATTAAAAACCGATATTGCAAATTGGTCACCTCTTTTAGCAGCCTCACTAACTACAGAAAAATCAACTTTCTGCAAATCTCCATCAACCAACCGTTCAATCAATGATAAATTCCCATCTTCAATTCCCTGAACTGCCATCCGTGCAATAGCATCGGCAGAAACCATGGTTTCGAGACAACCTTGTTTTCCACATCTGCACAAAACACCATTATCAACAATCGGCAAATGACCAAATTCTCCTGAATATCCTGATTTGCCTGAATAGAGCTTTCCGTCAATAATAATACCCAATCCTAAACCCCATTCGACCTGTAGCAATAGTACATTCTTCCTGTTCTTTGCCAATCCAAAATGCTTTTCAGCAAATGCTCTTGATTTAGCATCATGAATGATATACACAGGCAGCTTAAAAACTTCTCCTATTTTAGAGGATAAATTTTCAATAGTGGGGAAATAGGTCATATTAATATCCCGCTTCTCATTAATTAAACCTGGCATCTCTATACCTACTACCAATATTTTGGATTTCGAAATACGATGTTGTTTTAAATATTTATCTAACTCCTGACTTACCTCTGAAAAGATATTAAAATCTGAATTAATCCGCAAATCAAGATTTAAAGGCTCATCAACTGAAACATTGTTGCTGTTATAAACTGAAACAATTGTACGGTTTACATTAATAGAGACTCCAATTACGTAAAAACTATCCTCAATAACATTATAAATATTAGGCCTTCTTCCTCCGCTTGAATCACCTCTTCCCATGTCCTTTACCAAGCCCTCATCGATCAACTCCAGTAAAAGACTGTTTATTTTTGGTGTACTAAGTTGTATGATGCCGGAAAGCTGGCTGTTTGACATAGCCCCATGAAAATAAAAAGCTTTGAGTATTTGCTTTTTGAAGAGTAGCTTTTTCTGCTCTACTACCTGGCTCTTAATTTTGCTATTGTTGAAAAGTCGGTTCATGTATAATTTTATTCTCTAACAAAGATTGCATTTTTTTTGTTTCATATTGCAACCTTTTTAATATTTTTAAAAAGATTACGATAATAATTTAAAACACATTGCTAACATGCTTCTGATAATTTTATGTAAATTCATAAAAAAACCTGATATTTATTCTTTGAAAAACAATCAATAAAAGTCAAAACTCGTATGCGTTCTTTTGTAGTCCAATTATTGTTTATTTTAACAATTTGCACCGCTTTTGGTCAGTCAAGAAAAATAATAAACATTCCTGATATTCCCGGCTTTCAGACTTTGAAATGCGATTTCCATACGCATACAATCTTCTCAGATGGTACTG
Organism: Mariniphaga sp.; assembly: GCA_035645995.1. GTDB lineage: Bacteria > Bacteroidota > Bacteroidia > Bacteroidales > Prolixibacteraceae > Mariniphaga. The sequence goes on from DASRQG010000379.1 coordinate 7,276, forward strand.
TATGGCCTACAGTTAGGGTAGAGGAAGCCTGGCGGGAAGGTCTTGATGCAATATCAATTACTGACCATATAGAGTATCGGCCACACTCTAAAGACATTGAAGCTGACCATAACAGGGCTTACCAAATTGCAGAGCCGCTTGCACGCAATTTAAACTTACTATTGATTAAGGGTGCTGAAATAACCCGAAGTATGCCACCAGGACACTTTAATGCTTTATTTATAAAAAACGCAAACTTGCTGGAACGTGAAAATGTTATGGATGCATTACGTGAAGCCAGGGATCAGGGAGCTTTCATAATTTGGAACCACCCGGGATGGAAAGCCCAACAACCCGACACGATGTTATGGTGGGATGATCATACTCAGATCCTCAACAATAATATGATGCATGGCATTGAAGTTTATAATTACAATGAGAGTTATCCCGAGGCACTCACCTGGGCCATTAACAGGAAATTAGCTCCTATTGCCAGCACAGACATACATGAACCTGTCAATTTAGCTTATGATTTAGTTAACGGACACCGTCCAATGACCCTTGTGTTTTCCCGTTCCAGAACCGAAGAAGGAATCCGTGAGGCACTTTTCAACAGAAGAACTATTGCCTGGTTTAACAATACGCTAATGGGAAGGCCACAACTTTTAGAACCATTTTTCTTTGCTTCTGTTAAGGTATCACATACTCCTGGTATCTTACAGAATGGCGAATTCCGGAGAATAGAATTAGTAAACACATCGGAAATAGACTTTGAACTGGAACTTGTACAGCCGGGAGTAGGTTTTGATGTTACCCCTGCAATTGAATTAAAAGCTAATAAAGTAACTGTTATAGAAATCTCAGGTAATTCGGATGAAGTTGCAGAAATGGAACAATTAGATATATACTACAAAGTTAAGAACATGTATACCAGCGCTTCAGACAATCTGGTAATTACTTTATCCATTGCTAATAAATAGTTTTTTAAATGGCA
>DASRQG010000380.1:0-4626 GCA_035645995.1 Mariniphaga sp.
AAAGAATCTTAATAATAATCCTCCAAATTGAACAAACAATGGAGCAAATACAACTGATACAATTGTCATTAATTTGATTAAGATATTAATCGATGGTCCAGAAGTATCCTTGAATGGGTCACCTACTGTGTCACCAACAACTGCAGCCTTATGGGGCTCACTTCCTTTTCCACCATGATTACCTTCTTCAATGTATTTCTTAGCATTATCCCAAGCACCACCAGCATTATTCATAAACACAGCAAGGGTAAATCCTGTAGTTAAACCACCGGCGAGTAATCCAACAACACCAGAAACCCCCATTAGTGCACCCACTATTACCGGTACAGCTATAGCTGCAATTGAAGGAAGTAACATTTCTCGCTGTGCTCCTTTGGTGGATATCTCAACACATTTAGCATATTCAGGAATCCCACTACCATCCATAATACCTTTAATCTCACGGAACTGACGACGAACTTCATCTACCATTGCTCCTGCTGCACGGCCAACGGCTTTCATTGTCATTGCACTGAACACAAATGCCATCATGGCACCAAGGAAAAGACCACCCAGAAACAGCGGATTGAAAAGAGTAATATCATAAGCTGCTGCAAAATCTCTGACTGAAGCAGTAGAAATCTGTAAAGCATCTGATCCTTCAGGTACGTTTATATAAAAATCAAGATCACCTTTTGAAACAAACCCATCACCTGCACGTGCTATTTTATTAAACCACAACCTTACTTCCTCCATATAAGCAGAAATCAAGGCCATTGCTGTAAGTGCAGCCGAACCAATTGCAAAACCTTTGCCGGTAGCAGCTGTTGTGTTCCCTAACATATCAAGTGCGTCTGTACGTTCACGTACATGTGGAGGCAGTTCCGACATTTCAGCATTACCTCCTGCATTATCAGCTATTGGCCCAAAAGCATCAGTAGCCAGGGTAATACCCAATGTAGAAAGCATACCTACTGCTGCAAAACCAATTCCATAAACGCCCATGGCAAAATGTTGAGCACCACCGGCAGCCCAAAATGCACCCATTATACCAAGTACAATTGTAACTCCGGGGATCCATGTAGAATACATCCCAACTGCTAAACCATCTATTATAGTAGTTGCCGGACCTTGCTGAGCTTGTTTGGCAATACCTTTTGTGGGTTTATATTCATCCGACGTAAAATATTCTGTAGCCTGACCAATGATTACTCCTGCAGACAATCCAATAACTACCGCCCAGAAAATTCCCCAGGTCACCCAACCCAAAAGAGCCAATACGACCATTGCTACTAATATTAATACTGAACTCCCTCCGGTTCCAATCAACAAAGCATTTAATAATGTTTTTTGAGTTGCGGATTCTTTTGTGCGTACCATGAATATTCCAACGATTGAAAGTATGATGCCTATCGCAGCAACAATCATAGGTGCGAGTACAGCCTGATAAACATCAATTACCAAATCGTCAATAACCAGGGCAGGAAGTGAAGCTCCCAAAGCTGCAGTTGCAAGTATAGAACCTGCATACGACTCATAAAGATCGGCGCCCATACCTGCTACGTCACCAACATTGTCACCAACATTATCAGCAATTGTTGCGGGATTGCGAGGATCATCCTCTGGAATGCCAGCCTCAACTTTACCAACAAGGTCAGCTCCCACATCAGCTGCCTTAGTATAAATACCTCCACCCACACGTGCAAATAATGCCTGTGTTGAAGCACCCATACCAAACGTTAGCATGGTAACTGTAATCTCAATCAATTTGACTCGGATTCCTTCATCTGTAATAGAACCATTAACTACATATTCAGGGTGCGCGTGTACCAGGTCAAGACCCAGGAAATGCAAACCATTTGCCATGTTATCCGGAGTATAAACCCATTCATTCAATACCCAAAACCAGGCTGCTATATCCAGCAGGGCAAATCCTACAACTACCAGCCCCATCACAGCACCACTTCTAAAGGCCACTTGAAGTCCTTTATTAAGAGACTGTGATGCACCATGTGCTGTCCTGGCTGATGCATGAGTGGCTGTTTTCATACCCAGGAATCCACACAAGCCTGAGAAAAAACCTCCGGAAATAAAGGCTATCGGTACAAAAGGATTTTGTACATTAAAATAAGCCATAATTGTAAGCAATATGAAAAGTACTACAAAAACAATTGCAACTACTTTATACTGCCTTTTGAGATAGGCCATTGCCCCCTCTCGTACATACTGTGCGATTTCCTTCATTCGGTCAGTGCCTTCCGAATTCTTCATCATCGATTTGAAGAAAAACCAGGCAAAGGCCAATGCCAAAATTGAGGCAATGGGTACAAGTAAAAATAAACTGCTCATAAATGAAATTTTTATGTAACTGTCGTTACGGTTTAGAATTATTCTTCTTTCGGTTATTTTGAACTATAAAAGTTTGGTACGTCACAAAAATTTCCCCAGCTACAAAGATAATTTTTATTGTGAATTGCCAATTTTCCTAATTATTAAATAATCACCTTATAAAAATTTTCTATCCAATTTAAAAAGAAATTGGTTTCGTTGTACTATACGAATACATTTAAAAGCAAATTCAAAGAAACAATTTATTTTATCGCTGTTTTCCGAAACTAAAAATGAATCAGTGCTTTCCTGTCCTTTCCATTCATCAATACTGTTAATGGTTCCTCAAGCTCAATATGTTTAATAAATTCTGTCTGATGAATCAACTTCTTGTTTTTAAGTGTTTCAAGCCTAAGCGTTGCATTCTGCGCATTATGCGGTACAGAAAAATAACCTACATTCATTGAGGTTACATTATGGAAAAAATGCGACCCAAGAGAAGCATCCAGAGGAAAATTTGGCAAACCCATTTCTACAATAATTCGCGCTTTGGAAATATTGGACCAGATTACAGGAATTCCTGTAAATGGGTCCTGCGATCCCCATCTGCCGGGGCCAATTAATAAATATTCTCTATCATTGCTCTCAAAATACCTGTTTATTTTGGTAATCTCAGATGCCATCTGTCGTGTTTTAACCTTATCGAAATGATCAGGGTCAACATAAACCACATCCCTTATGGTCTGGATTATTCCATTTCCCATCCCTCTTTCAGCATACATAAAAATGGTTTCCTCATCTATTTCTCCCAAATCTATGTCTACTTGTTGTTCTACTCTAATAAGCGGCTTAATCTGTAGCAGATAAAATCCGGGAAGTCCATTTTCCTCCGAATCAAGATCAACAGCATATTCAATCTCTACAGGAGAACCCATGGCTTCTTTAAATAGCTTTAGTAACAATTGAAGTGTCTCTGCCAAAGGAATGTAATCATATTTTAGAATATTGGCAAAATCAACTACCCTGGGACCCGTTCCCTGAATACCTGGTACCAAATCATCATTTTCCATCAGATAAGATGAAGCTGTGTACTCAAGGGTTCCATCCTTTTCGGCTTCTTTAACTGAATACTTTTTTACAAATGCTTCCTCACCCTGATCCACCAGATCAACATCTGTACGCGAAAGATCTATTGCATAAAAATGTTTTTGAGAGTCACGTAATAAATCTCTTACGGTTGTTGGATTAATAGTTGGATAACGTGGACAAAACCGGTAAGAGTTTTCACCACCGACCACATAAGTACCCAGGCCAATTGCTGCAACAGAAAAGCCATCTTCGGGTTGCATATAGGCAATGGGATAATAATTATACGACTGAGCTACCCCTGAAATGGTTGGATAATACCTGCCATTATAATTTTGCCCGACTACCTCCTGTATGATTACTGCCATTTTTTCTTCTTCAATTTTATAGTGAATGGCATCAAAATAAGATTGGGCAGCTTCTGTAAAAATACTTGAATAAACAAGTTTTACAGCAGTCTCCAATTGATTATAGCGAACCTCTATATCAGGATGATTGTTAGGAAGAAGAAATGTTGCATAAACTCCTGAAAAAGGCTGAAGCAATGAATCTTCAAATAATCCGGAAGAACGTATCGCCAGTGGTTTATGAACCTGCTCCAAATATTCCATCAAACGCCCCCTGATTTTTACATCCAGTTCAGAATCTAGAAAATGCTGTCTGATAGATTCATAATCATTCAGGGAATAAATATCATCATACAAATTATTGTTCTCAATAAACCGGTCAAATTCCAAAGCCCCAATAATAGCAGTGGCCGGAATACGGATGTTCATTCGTGGAATTAATTTATGGAAATCAATATTTTCAATAAAATGGCTGATAAATGCCATACCTCTCCCTTTGCCTCCCAACGATCCTTTTGCCATTCGGTTAATTAATCTGTTGGATGCAGAAAGAGCAGGATCAAAATTCACTGTTGTTCCTTTTAACTTTTCAAACCTGGCAGTCTTGAATACATTAAGACAAAACTGGCGCAATTCCTCTGCTGATTTAAAATCTTCAGTTTTTACAGGCCGTAAAAGTTCAGCCATGTTAATCTCACCTCTGGCCATTAACCATGTAGAAAAAGAGTTCCGCCTTCCATGATATAATAATGCCTCAGCAGGAATATCCCGAAACTTGTTTTGAAATTCAATAAGATTTTCAGCTTCAGTTATTGGCTTTCCATCTTTCCCTTTAAATATAAAGTTACCGAATCCCAACCTTCGGTATAAAAAATTCAGTATATCC
>DASRQG010000381.1:0-8922 GCA_035645995.1 Mariniphaga sp.
AAGTGAAGGCAATATTTATGTTACCACTACAGGAAATAAGGATGTGATTACAGCAGAACATATGGCACGGATGAAAGATCAGGCGATAGTTTGCAACATTGGTCATTTCGACAATGAAATACAAGTAGCACAGCTTAACAACTACCGCGGCATAAATAAATTAAATATTAAGCCACAGGTTGACAAATACACGTTTGAAGATGGACACAGCATATTTTTACTGGCTGAAGGCAGGTTAGTAAATTTGGGGTGCGCAACCGGACATCCTTCATTTGTTATGAGCAATTCATTTACTAATCAGTCGCTTGCTCAAATCGACTTATGGCAAAATGATTATGAAATAGATGTTTACAGGCTTTCAAAACAGCTTGATGAAGAGGTTGCAAGGCTTCACCTCGAACAATTGGGAGTGAAGTTAACGGAACTTTCAGATGAGCAGGCAAATTATATAGGCGTACCAAAAGAAGGTCCGTTCAAACCGGAACATTACAGATATTAATAAGTTTATGGAACGGAGTAAATTCTACTCCGTTACTTTTCTTAATTATATACACGAAGTCTCTGTAGATTTATCATGGAGATATGGTATTGTTTCAGTGGCATTGAAGCAGGTTCCTTTACCGGATAACCACCACCTATAAGTACAAACTGTGAGCCACAACAAGTACACTCGGCAATGCCGCCCTCATCCTTCACAATGCAGTTGCGACTGACTTCATAGGTACACGAAGCATCAAAAGCATACCATTCACCCGGAGCATAGCATGTTACAATGAGGCCTCCATATCCTGCTTGCGGAAAAATTACTGAGTTACCGGGTATGGTAAGCTCGTTTACAATACTCAAATCAATTTGGAAATTTACGTAGACATCAGGAATTGACGAATCATTTAGCTTATCGCATGAATGTTGTATCCAAACCAAGAATAAAAAAGAAAATAAATACTTCCAATACTTTAAACCCAAATGGTTCATTTTTACTATTTTTACTAAAAACTTAAAGACTACTTTTTTATTGCACTTAAAGTTAAATAAATGGAAGACGTAATTGTTCTCATATTAACACTGATTTTTATTGCCGCGAGCTTTTTTGGGCAGGCGAAAAAGAGAAAACAATCTCCTGAAACTTCGGTGAAAAATTCGAATTCTTCCATACATGAAGACTTTTTCCGGAAAGCTTTGGGATTAGAAAAAGAGGAATATGAAACGGATGAATCAAAGGTTGAAAGTTCAAAAATTATTCCTGCAAAAGAGGATAGCAATATTGACAGGTTTCATACCAGAGAGAATAAAATGAGAAGAGAATTTCTTCCTAAAAAAGGAAATGAGACACCCATTACTGTAGCGACGTTTAATAAGAAAAAGAGTCCATTCCCACTTAAAAAAGCAATCATTTACAGCGAAATTTTAAACCGGAAATATTTTTAAGAATTGTTAAGCATTTAATACTGAATAATTTTAGATCAAGGTATTTTTAATATCAGGGAAATTATTTACATTTGCCAAAAGGAAGAGTTCCGGATCCCCGGAATTCTTTCATTTTTTTTATAGCATATAAATAAATTAGGAGGAAATATAATGTCACGGGTTACATATTTAACAAAGGACGGTCTGCAGAATCTGAGAAAAGAGCTGGACAGGCTAATTAATATAGAACGTCCGGCTATTTCGAAACTCATTGGTGAGGCCATTGAAAAAGGAGACATCTCAGAGAATGCCGAATATGATGCTGCAAAGGATGCACAGGGTATGCTTGAGGCTAAAATTGCAGAATTGCAAACACGAATTGCAAATGCCCGCATCATTGACGAATCAAGAATCGATACTTCGGTGGTACAAATTCTGAATAAAGTAAAGATTAAGAACAAGAAAAATAATGCCACCATGCAATACACCATTGTACCTGAAGGGGAAGCTAACCTTAAACAAGGGAAAATTTCTGCTACAACCCCTATTGCTAAAGGTCTTATGGGCAAGAAGGTAGGTGAAGTAGTAGAAATCGAGGTGCCTTCAGGGCTTATGAAGTTTGAAATTATAGAAATTTCAATTTAAATATCATGGCAAGCATTTTTACAAAAATAGTACAAGGTGATATACCAGCTTATAAAGTTGCAGAAGATGATAATTATCTTGCGTTTATGGATATTTCACCTGTTGCAAAAGGGCATACACTTGTAATTCCAAAACAAGAGGTAGATTATTTGTTCGATCTGGATGATCAGCTCTATTCCGGACTTCAACTTTTTGCTAAAAAAGTGGCAAAGGGGCTTAAAAATGCTGTTCCCTGCAAAAAAGTAGGAGTACTCGTATTGGGACTTGAAGTACCTCATGCACACATTCACTTAATCCCTATGCAGAATGAGAATGACGTCCTGAACTTTTCAGAAAAGATAAAAATGAGCCAGGAAGAATTTGAATCCTTACGTCAAAAAATAGCAAAGGAAATATAACATTCATTATCAACTGAAGAAGAGGGCCGTTTCGAAAAATTAAACCGAAACGGCCTTTTTTTAATATTTAAGCCATGACTGTCCTTTCCAAAATCAGTAACTTTAACCCGCTTTAGATATTTAAGCATCAATTGAAAATGTTAATAAAAATGGTTCCTTTTACTCATTTACACGTACACTCACAATATTCTATTCTTGATGGTGCAGCCAGTGTTTCAGCTTTGGTTGAGAAAGCCAAAGCCGATGGGATGAGCGCATTGGCACTTACCGATCACGGTACTATGTTCGGCATTAAGGAATTTCATGCTACCTGTAAAAAAGCAGGTATTAAACCCATATTGGGATGTGAAACTTATGTTGCAGCACGCGAATTACAGGATAAATCGGATGTACTCGACCGATATGGAGATCATCTGATTCTGCTTGCAAAAAACAAAACCGGTTACAGAAATCTTATAAAGCTAATTTCAATAGCCAACACACAGGGTTTCTATTATAAAGCTCGAATTGATAAAAAAACTCTTCAGGAATATAGCGAAGGTTTAATTGTGACATCCGCCTGTCTGGGCGGCGAGATTCCGCAACTTATAATGAAAAATAAAATTAAAGAAGCGGGAGAAGCGATAGAGTGGTATAAAGAAATATTTGGTACAGATTATTACCTTGAACTGATGCTCCATCCGGCAGAAGAACAGCAACAGAGGGAAAATGTTTATTTAAATCAGGTACGGGTAAATAAAGTGCTGCTGGAGCTGGCATCAAAGCATCAGGTAAAATACATTGCCACAAATGATGTACATTTCACAAATGCAGAAGATGCTGACGCCCATGATCTCCTCATATGCCTGAATACAGGAAAAGATGTTGATGATCCTACCCGAATGCGATATACAAAGCATGAATGGTTTAAAACTCAAAAGGAGATGGCTGAACTGTTTACAGACCTTCCCGAAGCACTTGCTACTACTTCAGAAATAGTAGATAAAGTGGAGTTTTATGAGTTGGATTCAGCCCCTATTATACCGGTCTTTCCTATTCCGGAAGAATTTGGCACTGAAGATCAATTTATTAAAGACTTTCCACGGGAGAAACTACTTGAGGAATTTGGAGATAAAACATTTGAAAGATTGGGCGGATACGAGAAAGTGTTGCGGGTAAAAATGGAAGCAGCCTACTTACGTCACCTTACATTTGAAGGAGCAAAACTGCGATATGGTGATCCACTTCCTGAAGAGGTACTTACTCGTTTGGAATTTGAACTTCAGACTATTAAATTGATGGGATATCCGGGGTACTTCCTCATCACGCAGGATTTCATTAATGCTGCCAGGGAAATGGGAGTGTTGGTAGGCCCGGGGAGGGGGTCTGCTGCAGGGGCTGCTGTAGCCTACTGTACCGGTATTACCAATATTGATCCCATAAAATACAACCTGCTGTTTGAACGGTTCCTTAATCCCGATCGTATATCACTACCTGATGTGGATATTGATTTTGATGATGACGGGCGACAACTGGTACTTGATTATGTGACTAAAAAATATGGAAGCGATAAGGTCGCTCATATTTGTACTTTTGGAACTATGGCAACAAAAATGGCTATACGTGATGTTGCCCGGGTACTAAAGCTTCCATTACCCGAAGCCGACAGATTAGCAAAGATGGTTCCTGAAGCTCCTAAAATGAATTTTACCAAAGCATTCAAAGAAAATCCCGAACTTAAAAAAGAAAAATTCTCCAGCAACCCTCTTATTGCCAAAACAATAAAATTTGCTGAAACATTGGAAGGCTCAGTCCGGCAAACTGGTGTTCATGCTTGTGGTATTCTTATTAGTCGGGATCCTCTAACCGACCATATTCCACTGATGCCAACAAAGGAAGAAGGGGATCTTTCAACAACCCAATACGATGGAAGGTTTGTGGAGGATATAGGATTACTTAAGATGGACTTTCTGGGTCTTAAAACCCTCTCAATCATTAAAGAAACCCTGGAGAATATTAAAATATCAAAGGGGATTGACCTCGATATTGAAAAAATAGACTGGCAAGATGAGAAAACCTTTACATTGTTTAGTCAGGGTGAAACAACTGCCATCTTCCAGTTTGAATCGGAGGGAATGAAGAAACATCTTAGAGACCTGAAGCCTAACCGTTTTGAGGACTTGGTAGCGATGAATGCTTTGTACCGCCCAGGCCCAATGGAATACATTCCCTCATACATTGCCAGAAAACATGGCCGTCAGAAGGTGGAATACGATCTTCCAATGATGGAAAAATATTTAAGTGAGACTTATGGAATTACAGTTTTCCAGGAACAGGTGATGCTTTTATCTCGCCTGCTGGCTAATTTCACACGCGGTGACTCAGACCTTCTGCGTAAAGCAATGGGGAAGAAAATAACTGCTCTGATGGATAAGTTAAAAGTGAAATTTATTGATGGGTGCAAAGCCAACCCTGAATTCATCAATGAATGTAACCAGGTGAATAAGAAGCCTGACGATGTGATTATAAAAATATGGAAAGACTGGGAAGCTTTTGCCTCGTATGCCTTTAATAAATCTCATTCAGTATGTTATGCTTATATTGCCTATCAAACAGGATTTTTAAAAGCACACTTTCCCGGAGAATTTATGGCTGCTAACCTTAGCCGTAACCTGAATAACATAACAGATATTACTAAATTAATGAATGAATGCAGCCGGATGAGCCTTAATGTTCTGGGACCCGATGTAAATGAAAGCTTCATAAAATTCACAGCCAACAAAAATGGAAACATCAGGTTTGGGATGGGGGCTATTAAAGGTGTTGGATCAGGAGCTGCAAAAGACATCATCACCGCACGCGAGAAGAATGGAACTTTTAAATCCATATATGATTTTGTAGAAACTGTAAATCTTCAATCGGTCAACAAAAAGAATCTTGAAGCATTGGCAATGGCCGGAGCCTTCGACAATCTGGAAGGTATAAAACGAAGCTCACTTTTTGCAGGTGAAAATGAGAATGACAGTACCACCTTTATCGAAAAGTTAATCAGATACGGGAATAAGGTTCAAACTGAGAGCCTGAGTATGCAACAGAGTTTATTTGGTGACATGGGAGGAGGCATTGAAGTTAAGAAACCTCAAATTCCCGAGGTTGAAGAATGGCCAAAACTAATTCTGCTGGAGAAGGAAAAAAACTTAATTGGTATTTATCTGACAGCCCACCCGCTTGATGATTATAAGCTTGAACTTACAAGTTTTTGTACCCGGGATGTGACCCTTCGCGATTTGAAAAACGATATAGAAAAGTATAAAGACCGCGAATTTACATTTGGAGGAATGGTCACCTCAGCACGTGATGGAACATCAAAAAATGGAAATCCTTTTAGTACATTGACATTAACCGACTATAACGATTCGTACGAGTTCTTTTTTTTCGGTCAGGATTATGTCAATTTTCACAAATACTGCAAATCGGGTTTATTTATAATGATTCGTGGTACAGTGAAGCAAAGATTTAACAGTGAGTTTTATGAGTTTAAAGCTACCCAAATAGAGTTATTGTCGGAGGCCCGGAAAAACTATGTGAAGAGTGTAACCATCAATGTTTCGTTGAATGAATTAACTGAAGCGATTATTAAAGATATAGAACAACTGGCTCAAAACAATAAAGGCCAGTCATTGTTAAAATTTAATGTTTACAACCCGGAGAACAACATGTATATTCATCTGTTCTCAAGGAATACACGAATAGAACTAACCAATCATTTTCTTGATTATTTTGAGAAAAAACCTGGAATTGGATATAGAATTAATTAGCTAATTTTGTGGCAACTGATTATTAACAATAAAAAATAAAAAATTATGGCACTAGAAATAACCGATGCCAATTTTGAAGAATTGGTGGTAAAGTCGGACAAGCCTGCAATGATTGATTTTTGGGCAGTATGGTGCGGCCCCTGCCGTATGATTGCTCCCATAGTGGAAGAGATGTCGCAGGAATATGAAGGGAAAGCAATTATTGGAAAAGTGGATGTGGATTCAAATCCGGGTATTGCTCAAAAATATGGCATTAGGAATATACCTACTGTTTTATTTTTAAAAGACGGTGAGATAGTAGACAAACAAGTAGGAGCTGCTCCAAAACAGGCTTTCACTTCGAAACTTGATGACTTATTGTAGAAATTCAGGTATCAAATTAATAAGACAGCCTCTGAATCAGAGGCTGTCTGTTTTATAACCATATAGTTTGAAGAATGTCTTCGACATAGAACAGTTTCATCAGTTTGATAATCTTGGTTTAATTGCCCGGGAGGTAGTTGAAGGATTTATCACTGGTTTGCACCGGAGTCCTTTTCATGGTTTCTCTGTAGAATTCGCAGAACACAGACAATATAATCAGGGAGAATCAACAAAACATATCGACTGGAAGTTATATGCACGTACCGACAAGCTGTTTGTTAAACAATACGAAGAAGAAACAAACTTGCGGTGCCAACTTGTAATTGATACTTCCTCATCAATGCTCTTCCCTTTCTATAAAGGGAAAAAGCACCTGCAAAATAAACTGGCTTTTTCAATATATTCAGCAGCTGCATTAATCTACCTGTTACGCAAACAACGTGATGCTGTTGGCATGACCTTATTCTCTGACCAGATAGAGTTCCACATTTCTCCGCGTCTGTCGTCCGTTAATGCAGAATTAATGTACGGTAAGTTATCAGAACTCATAAAACCTGAGAATGCCCAATTGAGAAAGACTACCAATACAACTGATGTGCTCCATCAGATAGCTGAAAGCATTCATAAAAGATCCCTGGTGATTATATTCAGTGATATGATAGACAATAGTAAAACAGAGGAATTATTCTCAGCTTTACAACATTTGCGATACAATAAACATGAGGTATTACTTTTTCATGTTACAGACCATAAACAGGAGCAGGAATTTCAATTTGATAACCGCCCTTATAAGTTTGTGGATCTTGAAAATGACCAGGTATTAAAATTCAATCCATGGGAAGTAAAAGGCCAGTATGTAGATTCGGTTAAATCTTATTTTAATGCCTTAAAGGTAAAGTGCGGCCAATATCAGATTGACATAACGGAAGCTGACATCAATAAAGATTTTAAAGAGGTACTACTGTCGTATTTAGTAAAGCGGAAGAGGCTGTTTTAAAAGATCACCTGCTTTAACTGATATTACCATTAACTTACCTGTCACGACTTTCTAATCCTCGCTTCTTTCTTTCAATCCATGGAAAACGGCCAATCCTCCGGTGGATGTTTCTTTGTATAGACTCGGAAGATCTCTGCCAGTTTGGTTCATTGTACTTACTACCTGATCGAAACTTATAAAATGCCTTCCATCGGAAAGTAAGGCGTAGTCTGTATGATTAAGGGCACGTGCAGCAGCCATTGCATTTCTTTCGATACAAGGAATTTGTACAAGTCCTAAAACCGGATCGCATGTCAATCCAAGATGATGTTCCAACCCCATTTCAGCAGCATATTCAATCTGAAAAATACTTCCCCCGCTTAATTGGGTCAGTGCAGCAGATCCCATTGCACAAGCTGTTCCCACTTCCCCCTGGCATCCCACCTCTGCACCCGAAATAGAAGCGTTCTTTTTTACCAGGTTTCCAATAATCCCGGCCGTAGCCAATGCGCGAAGAATTTTCTTATCTGAACTTTCGTAGTATTTTTGGTGATAATAAAGAATAGCAGGCACAACACCACTCCCACCACAAGTTGGTGAGGTAACAATGACTCCGCCACCTGCATTTTCTTCCGAAACTGCAAGGGCATAAGCGTACAACATAGATCTTTTGCGAATAAAGCCTTTAAAATTTCTTGCCTTCGATAAAATAGAGCCAGCTTTTCTGGGAAGTTTTAAATCTCCAGGCAAAGTGCCATCTGCATCAAGACCCCGATGTATTGAATCTTTCATGACTTTCCAGACTTCCTCCAGATAGTCCCAGATATCACTGTTCTCAAATTTTTCGACATAACCCCAAATAGGTTTTCCTCTTTTGTAACACCATTCCAAAATACCTTCCATTGATGCAATCGGATAAATGGAAAGTTCTTCAGGATTTGAATTATCATCCACAACAGAACCTCCCCCAATACTATAGGCTGTCCATGAATTTATAAGATTTTTGTGGAGATCAAATGCTTCGAATTTCATTCCATTGGGATGTTTCTGTAAAAATTCCTCCGGCTTCTCAATAATCTCCAGATTTCTGCCTTCAAACAGTTCATTTAACACTGTATGCGTCAAATGCCCTTTTGCAGTAGCTGCGAGGCTTCCATAGAGTGTTATGAGATATGAACAGGCATCTTCATTCCGGCTCAGGAAATGCTGTGCAGCCTTACGGGGCCCCATTGTATGACTACTGGATGGCCCGTAACCAATTTTATATATTTCTTTTATTGATTCCATATAGATAATTCTGGCGTAAATGTATCTAAAGGATGTAATAAAATCAAAT
>DASRQG010000382.1:0-3237 GCA_035645995.1 Mariniphaga sp.
TGTGCTTAATTTCTATTGAATTTTTAGAGAAACGCCTGACTTGAAACAGCGACTTTAACACTGGCAAGAGTTTGCTGTGCATGCTGAATGAATACCCGGAGGAGAGAAAATGACTTGTGATGCAAACACTAACGAAGAAAAGAAAAGGAAACCTAAATCTATGAAAAAAATTAATTTGTTGAATGATCTACCGGGAAGTATTGTCAAAATCATTCAGGCAGTCATTGTAGTAGGATTTATATTTATTCAGTTTGGATTTAATGGCTATGGGGGCAACAGCACTACAGAAATTATGCTGGCAAACAATGGTCAGGCTATGCATTCAATAGTGGTAGGATCCGGAGCATCAGAGCAAACAACCAAAGCAGCTGGTGATTTGGCTGTATATCTTGGTCGTATAGTTGGTGGTGAATTTGAAGTTAAAATTGGCGATGGTGCGACAGGGATTGCAGTTGGCAGTTTTAAGGATTTTCCACTTTTAGAATTAGATGGTCACTTTAACTCAGATGACATATCACGCAGAGATGAATTCCTGTTGCAAACGCATGAAAAGGGAGTTTACCTGGTTGGGGCGACAGACCTTGCAGCACAGCATGCTGTCTGGGATTTTCTATACCGTATAGGATACCGGCAATTTTTTCCAATGGAAACCTGGGAGTACGTTCCACACGATCCTGATTTAAAAATTAAGTTAAACGAATTTGAGCAGCCGGATTTTTATAACCGAAATGGTCCGCGAGCCGCAGCCTGGGGAGATGGCAAACTTTGGCGCCGCTGGCATGACCGCAATCTTATTACTTCCTCTTTCACCATGAGTACCGGCCATAGTTATAATAGTATTATCAATCGTAACAAACAGGTGTTTAATGAACATCCTGAATATCTCTCTCTGGTTGATGGAGTACGTGGCGGTGGTCAGGGAGATAAGTTTTGTATTTCCAATAAAAATCTGCGACAACTTGTTATTGAAGATGCAAGGAAACAAATTGAAGCTAATCCGGATATTACCAGCATTTCAATGGATCCTTCTGATGGATCTGACTGGTGTGAGTGTAATGCTTGTGCCGAAATGGGTAGTATCAGCGACCGGGTTGTGATACTTGCAAATGAAGTTGCAGAGGCTATAAATCAAATGGGGTATGGTGAAAAATACGTCGGAATCTATGCGTATAATGATCATTCACCACCACCAAATGTAAACTTGCACCCTAAAGTTGTAGTTAATATAGCTACCTCTTATATTAAAGGTGGATATACGCTTGAGGATTTAATAAATCAATGGTCTGAACGTTCGGATATTATAGGTTTACGGGATTATTATTCTACATATGTATGGGATCAGGGACTCCCCCGTGGAGGTCATGGTGGCAGTGTTGAGTATTTGGTGAAAATGATACCCTGGTATTACGAGAAAGGGATACGTTTTATGAACGCAAATTCCACTGACGCATGGAGCGCATATGGGTTGGGTTATTATCTTTCGGCCAGACTATTGTGGGATGTTGATCAAGCAGAACAGGTTGAGGTACTGATTGACGATTTTCTCAATAAATCGTTTGGAGCAGCACATGAGCCCATGCGGCAGTTTTATAACCTGGTTGCAATGGATTATAAATCGCTGCATACAAATAATGACCTACTTGCTCATATGTATGGATATATTAAAGAGGCACGTGAGTTAACCATTGACCCGAAAGTGCACGCCCGACTTGATGAATTGGCTCTTTACACCAGGTATGTTGAGTTGTGGTTCAAATTAAATGATATCGTGGAGCAGGATGCTCGTGATAAAGCAGCACAGGAACTTTTCTGTCATGCCTATCGGATGCAAAGCAGGATGATGGTGGATATTAAGGCATTGTATAATTACCTGATACGAATTAATATCAATATTCCGGAAAGTGCATACCCTGGTAACCTAATTGTCGGCAGGCAGCTTGAGGATATGGCACCCTGGAAAAGCAGCAGGGAGTTTACAGATGATGAAATCGCACAATTCATTGCGGATGGTGATGCCAATTTTAATGAGGATGATATAAACTTTAAACCCATTTCATTTAGCGAGGATTTGGTGCCGGCAAGAGAGATGCTTAACCTTCCGGAGGTAAGTACCGGTGATTTAGGCAGATTTAACAGATTTCGAGGCCGTCAGAAAATATTCACATGGTTGAACCGTGCTTGTAACAGTGAATTACATTTAGCAGTAACAGGCGGACTGATTGAATATTACAGGGATCGAGGAAATGTGAGATTCAAACTGTTTTTCCCCCATAAAACAAAAATTGACCCGGTATTTACTGATGAGAGCGTTCCACCGGATGGTGAGACATATCAGGTAGTGCTTAAATCAACTTATGAAGGATTGCATCAATTGGAGTGGGATGATGGTGATGACCAAACTTTAATAAGTTGGGAAGAAGGTATTCCAATGACCGTTAAGTCAAGTGCGACTGAACCTGCAAAGCTTCTTGACAACCGTAAGTTGTACTTCTATGTACCTAAGGGTACTGAGATTGTAGGTGGTTTTACCAGTGGACATAACAATGGACGCACTCAGGTTTATGATGGCGCCGGAAATCAGGTTTATATCATGGGAAACGTAGAAGGTGGAGAAGGTTATTTTTCAATTCCGGTACCTCAAGGCCAGGATGGTAAATTATGGTCATTTAGAAAAGCTTATGGAACCCAGGTTCTTATGACTGTACCACCGTATCTTGCGCGTAATGAAAAAGAATTACTACTTCCCAGGGAGGTTGTTGAGGCTGATGGATTGACTTCTAAGGTAAATAATGATATTATACAAACCGGTACAATTCATGTCTATCCGAATCCAACAAAGGAACGGCTTCATATAAATTATGATCGTATTAATGAAATTGAGGGGATTGCTATTTTCAATTCTGAGGGTAAATGTGTAAAGATATTATCTTCCGGAGAAATCGATTCAGGAATAAAAACCATTGATGTCTCAACCTTCCTGCCCGACTTATATTTTGTTCAGGTTAAGTTTAAAGACCGAGTTATTACTAAAAAGATTTTAAAAGAATGACGTATCCATCGGTGAATTGCACCTCGTAAAATTTTCAGTTGTGGAATAATTTTAGTTTATTATTGGCAGGGTAGATATTCCGACGATACCCTGCCACTCATTCCGGCGATACCCTGCCAGTTTAACTTTCGATTTCTGCGGCTAAATTATTCATTTTTTTAACTTCTTTTTTCTCATTGATTCTCCAT
>DASRQG010000383.1:0-8147 GCA_035645995.1 Mariniphaga sp.
ATTAAATATGGATTCAAATGTAACAGAATTAATCTATGAGCCAAGATTTGATGCCGAATCACCTGCAATTTCGGAAGATGGAACCAGAATAGCTTTGAGTGATTACTCTTCTGACGGATACAGGATTATTATTATTTCCTCAGCACATGATTCAATTAAGGGGCTTGAAGCTTTAAAACCTCACAAATACCTCCTCGCGGAAACACTGGCAAGTCAGGAAGCAGGTCAACCTGTTTTTGCTGATTCAGTAACTGCTAACTATGAAGTTGAGTCCTATAGTAAGTTGACTAATTTATTTAATTTTCACAGTTGGGGACCTGTATATATTGATGTAGATTCTTATGTATTCCATCCTGGTGTTAGCCTTATGTCACAAAATGTACTAGGCACAAGTGAAGCTGTTGTAGGATATAAATGGGATCCGGCTGAACGTACCGGCAGGTTTGTGGCCAATTACCTTTATAGTGGATGGTACCCGGTTTTTGATTTAGAATTTTCATATGGCCAACGAGCTTCACATTATAATTTAATTCGGAGACTACTAGGTGAGCAAGGTACAGTTGTACAAGATACTGTTCAGAAGCGGTTTACCTGGGATGAAGCAAGAGGTGTACTAAAGACAGAATTGCCATTGGTGTTTAATAAAGGAGCATACAACAGGCTTATTCAGCCGGAAATACAATATACATATACATTTTATGGTAGTAATCGAAAGACACCTGATAATTTTAATCAATTAAACCATCATTCGTTAATCTACCAGATATACATGCATCAATTGCGTAAAAGAAGTTATCTGGATGTTTACCCTGAAACAGGAATCGTTATTAATGGTTCTTATGGTCATTCTCCGGCAGGAGCGACCAGAACGGGTGATTTGAAATCAGTAGTTTCGACCCTATATTTGCCAGGATTTATGAAAAATCATGGGATCAGGTTTAATGGAGGAACACAACATAAAACAGAAGGTGCCACGTTGTTTAATGATGTTGTTCGGATGGCAAGAGGATGGGGTCGGATTAATACAACTTCACTTTCAACAATAGGAATAGATTATAAATTACCCGTAGTGTATCCTGATTGGCGGATAGGAGGGCTGCTTTATACCAGGAGAATAAATTTATCGTTGTTTGGAGATTATTCCAAACTGAAAGGTAATTTTTATTCAAACGGATCTATTTCGGGGAACTGGGTGAAAAATATAACATCAACAGGTGCAGAATTGACAGCAGATATTAATTTCCTGAGATTTTATGCTCCTGCCACTATTGGTGTCAGAGCATCCTATTTACCGGAACTTAAACAAACCTATTATGATTTTCTATTTTCAATCGATTTTACCTCGTTTTAAAGTAATAATTGTAATTTCTGCAGGCATATCAAGGCGCCATGGAACACCGACAGTACCAAACCCTGTATTTACATATAATGCTGTATTATCATTCTTATAAAGTCCTCCCCAATTAATACGGGATAAATATGCAAGGCTGAAAGGTATTCCTGCCAGTTTTATGCCCCATTGCATTCCATGGGTATGTCCTGATAGGGTTAATTGAATGTTCTCCATTTGCTTTACATGGCTTTCCCAATGTGCAGGGTCATGGGTGAGAAGAATAGTAAAAGCATTATCTGGTATGTTCTTCATAGCTTTTTCCAAATCGGCATATTGCGGAAATGGAGGATGCCCCCAATTTTCTACACCGGCAATATAAATGGAATCATTACTCCTGGTAATTATAGAATGTTCATTTCTTAAAAGGTGAAATCCCAGTTCTTTATTTGAATTAACAATTGCATTGAAATTAGAATCTTTAAGTTCTGGTGCCTTCCAATTGGTATAATCACCGTAATCATGATTTCCCAAAATTGAAAAAGATGGTGCATGTCTGGTAATTTGTTGGAACAATGATTCAAATCCCTCAATTTCGTATGCGAAATTATTAACCAGATCACCTGCAAATAGAATGATATCGGGTTTTACTTTTTCTGCTATATCTGATGCTTTTTTAAATAGCGAGTGCGGAAATAACATTCCTCCCAAATGAGTATCTGTAAAAACTAATAAACGATAATTATCGAAGTGTTCTGGTAAACTACTGAAATATAATTCATGATTCTCTGTTTTTAATTGTCTGGTGCCACCGAAGGTTCCAAATATCATTGATAGAACAAACCCCAAAGAAACAATTAACCCGCAATAGGGTAACACAGGAGATTTTCGTCGTGCAAAAACAAAATGAAGCAAAAAAGTAATGCTATTAATCAAGTTAAAAATGAATAATGCAAACAGAACAAAATTAAATATTAAATATTGTGAATAATTTGTAGCTGTCCGGGGAGAATTGGGATATATGTATAAATAAATAAAAGCTAAAATAATTATAGCATGAAACACAATGAAGGGATAAATAAGGATGCTTTTTTTGTTTCCTCTTAAAATGGATCGTAGGTTTAGATAGGTTCCATAAGTTATAGTTAAAAAAGTTCCTAAAAAAAGTAAAATGGTCATCATCTGAAACGATCGCATATATGTTCAGTTTAATCTATTAATCTTCAATGTTTACAGGTAAAGGCAACATCAGTTTGGTTCAAAATAGAACACTCAAAACCCTTGATGGTTTGAATATTTTGAATTGCCTGCATAAAAGTATTCAAATATTAAAAGGAAATGATGGATAAAAGAGAATAAATTATGGTTGTTGATGGATATATGCATTAAGTCAAAGTCTCTTTTCTAATATATTTTAAAAATGAGAAAATCACTGTTTAAAAACATCAATCAATACAATTGTGAATCAGCCTATGGGAATACATCTGTAAACGAAACAAATTAAATTTACGCGACACATTTGTAAACAGAAAAATGTGGATACAATTGTAACCAATGAAAATTCTAAAGTTACAGATAAGTCTAACTATTCAATTTCATAAAAAACAATCCTAACCTGATTGTTGTATCTTATATAAATTTTTACATTTCTATTTGTAAATTATATGTCTATTACATAGAAATTTATAAACTGAACTTACTACCTTTTAAACTACATACTATAGCTCATGTAATCAACAAATTAAGCATTCTATTGTGAATTAAATTAGAGATGATCATCAGTACTGGTGGCTTATAAATGCATTATCAATAATTATATTATCTTAATTGATTAATATCTAGTGTATTATCTACACTTAATTAAATTGATTTATAGATTGTTAGATTATCCCCTAATTAATTGATATTATGCATTATAAATGCATATGTGTAATATGTAACAATATGATCTGTTACGTCTTGAATTTAAAATGAATTATTAGGAAATGTAAACCTATTATAATACATTTGTATTAATAGAAATTGGTTAACAACATGAAGGATCGGATTCAGCAATTAATTGATTATAAAGGCATTTCCGGTGGTGAATTTGCCGAGAAGCTTGGTGTTCAACGTTCTAATGTATCGCATATTTTAAATGGCAGGAACAAGCCGGGTGCAGTTTTTTTGGAAAAGATACTGCATGCATATCCGGAATTAAATGCTCGTTGGTTATTAACCGGCCAGGGTAATATGATGCATATAAATGAACCAGTACAACCTTCTAAGAATGCAATTGTCGAAGAAAAGAATCAACAGCAACAATTATTCCCTCCGATAACTAAACCCATAGCTTCTTCCCCGATTGAAGAAGAAAAAGAAATTGAAAAAATAGTATTGCTATACTCTGATGGAACTTTTTCATACTACAACAATAAATAGCTTACAAATGTAATATTTGTTTTCTTGAAACCATAAATAGTGCACACAAATGTATATTGTATCGTAATGTAAATGTTACTTTTTTGTACATGGTTTTTGCGTTTCGTTTACATGTGTGTCGGAATATTTTAAATTGATTACTATAGGTACTGTGGGTGGTTAGAAAGAAATCATAGATTAAAATAATCTTTATCTTTGTGACAAATAAACGGGTATGGAAAAAAAAGAAGTGAGTGATTTTATAGTCACAGAGAACATAAAACTAAATGATACCAACTACCTACTTCGACTGCAAGCTCCTGGAGTTTTACCTATAATAAAACCGGGACAATTTATTAATATTGAGGTGGCAAATACTTCAGAAATTTTTCTTCGCCGCCCTTTTTCAGTATTTGAAGTTGATTATAATAAGAATATCTTATCGGTCATAATAAAAATTTTGGGAAGAGGATCAAGAAAACTTACTGAATCAAAAGTAGGGGATATTATTAGTATTATATATCCTTTAGGAAAAAGTTTTACAATTCCGGATAAGGATGACCGCATTTTAGCAATAGGTGGAGGAAGTGGATTGGCACCTATGTTGTTTCTGGCCCGTGAATCCGGATTAGATGCTAATAAAACAGATATTCTGGTTGGCGCAAGAAGTGCAGGGGATCATATTAATATGGATGAATACTATAAATTTGGTAACATACATTTGACAACCGAGGATGGCACTTTGGGAGTAAAAGGATATGTTATACATCATCCCATTTTTGCAGAGAACCTTCAAAATTATAATAAAATTTATGCATGTGGTCCTGAAGGCATGATGAAAGCAGTTGCGAAAGAGGCAAAGAAAGCAGGAGTTTTCTGTGAAGTTTCGCTTGAAAATCTTATGGCTTGTGGATTTGGAGTATGTCTTTGCTGTATTGAGCCCACTACAAAAGGTAATATTTGTGTTTGTACAGAGGGTCCTGTTTTTAATATAAATGATTTGAAATGGCAGATTTAAACGTAAAAATACATAACCTTCAGATAAAGAACCCGGTGATGTTGGCATCCGGCACTTGCGGCTATGCCGAAGAGATTAACGACTTTTATGATGTGTCACAATTAGGGGGCATCTTTTTAAAAGGACTCACATTACATAACCGGGATGGGAATCTTTATCCCAGGATGGCAGAAACACCCTCAGGAATGTTGAATGCAGTAGGCCTTCAAAATAAAGGTATTGATCACTTTATCGAGCACATTTACCCCCGTATAAAAAATTATAATACTCCATTAATAATTAATGTAAATGGATCAACGGTAGAAGATTATATAGCACTCACAGAAAAAGTAAATGAGTTGGATCATATTCCGGCAATTGAATTAAATATTTCGTGTCCAAATGTTAAAGAAGGGGGTATGGCCTTTGGAATAACATGTCCTGGTGCTGAAGCAGTGACACGGGCAGTTCGGGATGTTTATGACAAAACGTTGATCGTAAAGCTTTCTCCAAATGTAACTGACATAACAGAAATAGCAAAAGCGGTTGAAGGTCAGGGAGCCGATAGTGTTTCATTAGTAAATACCTTTGTTGGCATGGCCATTGATGCCGAAAAGCGTAAACCATTATTATCCACTATTACCGGCGGGTTATCAGGTCCGGCTATTAAGCCCATCGCTTTACGAATGGTATGGCAGGTTGCCAATGCTGTTAAGATTCCTGTTGTAGCAATGGGTGGGATTATGAATGCCACGGATGCCATTGAATTCATATTAGCAGGTGCTACGGCAGTACAAGTCGGAACTGCTATTTTTAAAAATCCCTATATTCCTCTGCAGATTGTTGAAGGAATCCAAACTTATCTTGAACGACATATGATAAACTCAGTTAATGAGTTAACAGGTGGCCTTTTGCTATAAATATTATCTTTAAGCTATTAAAGATACATATTTGTCTTTATTTATTTTTTGGCACGGATAAAATTTATAAAATTGCAATGTGAACATTTCAATTTTACGCGTGTTTAAGAAACTAAAAATAGCAAAAACCATTTATTTCATTATGTATGTCAAAATTTAACATTGTTATGCCCAAGTTGGGTGAAAGCATCCTGGAGGGCACAATCACCAAGTGGTTTATCAAAGAAGGAGATACTATCGAAGAGGATGATATGCTTTTTGAGGTTGCAACCGATAAAGTGGATTCTGAAATTCCTTCACCCGTTGATGGTGTGATTACCCAAATTCTCCAACAGGAAGGTGCACTTGTACCGGTTGGTGAAATAGTAGCAATTATTAAAACCGAGGATGAAGAAGAAGAAGATGAAGAAAAACAAGATGTAGATTCATCAAAAGAATTTTCAGATTCGGAAAATACTACGTCAGAAACAGGAGAAATTCAGTTGGATGAAACTGAAGGTGAAGATACGCAGCTTTCAAGGGAGATGTCGAATCGGTTTTATTCACCATTGGTTAGAACCATTGCAAAGGAAGAAGGCATTTCTGCAAAAGAGTTAGAGTCGATAGAAGGTTCCGGAGCAAATGGCAGGGTTCAGAAAAAAGATTTACTGGATTATATTGAAAAGAAGAAAAAACCGACAGTACAAGAGGTAGCAGCTTCAGAATCACGTCCGGCTACAACGGCATCTTCTACGGCAGGTGCACCTCGTAAGGCAGCACCACCAGTTGTTGCAGGTGATGGCGATAAAGTAGTTGAAATGGACCGGATCCGCAAGATTATCGCAGATCATATGGTTATGTCGAAGCAGGTTTCACCTCACGTAACAGCTGTTGTAGAAGCTGATGTAACAGATTTGGTTTTTTGGCGTGAAAAGAATAAAAAAGCGTTTCAGGAAAGATATGGTGAGAAGATAACATTCATGCCATTTTTTATTGAAGCAACAGCTGGAGCCTTAGCTGAGTTTCCACTTGTAAACTCATCGGTAGATGGTGATAAAATTGTTTACAGAAATAACATCAATATAGGTGTTGCAGTAGCGAAGCCTGATGGAAATTTGATTGTTCCTGTTGTCAGAAATGCTGAGCAGAAGAATCTTGTCGGACTTACCAAAGACATGAATCGTTTAGCAGATGCTGCACGCAACAATAAACTATCACCCGAAGAAATACAAGGAGGTACCTTTACAATAACTAATTTCGGAACATTCCGCAATATTATTGGTACCCCAATAATTAATCAGCCACAGGTGGCTATACTTGCAACAGGTATAATAGAAAAGAAACCTGCAGTTATTGAGACACCCACCGGAGACGCCATTGCGATCAGGCATAAAATGTACCTGTCGCTGTCGTATGACCATAGAATTATTGATGGTGCTTTAGGTGGAGCATTCCTAAGGAGGATTGCCGATCTCCTGGAGCAGTTCGATACAAAACGTTCAATTTGATTATGTTTATGAAAGATTTAAAAGTACCAAAAATTCATACTATTAAAACCACAGAAAAGGAAACACTTGACAAATGGTTCCGCCTGATGACAATTGGAAGGGCGATTGACGATAAAGCCCCCAATTATCTGAAACAGGCTATCGGCTGGTCATATCACGCACCTTATGCCGGACATGATGGAATACAACTGGCAGTTGGTCAGGTTTTCGAGAAGAAAAAAGATCACATGTTTTTGTATTACCGCGATATGCTTACTGCATTATCTTGCGGATTGACACCTGAAGAGATTATACTGAATGGAATTTCAAAGGCAACAGATCCTTCAAGCGGTGGCCGACATATGTCAAATCATTTTGCCAAACCAGAATGGAACATCCATAGTGTATCATCTCTGACAGGTAATCATACGCTTCATGCTGTTGGTGTAGCCCGCGCTATAAAGTACTATGGAGAAAAAGCAGTTGCTATAAGTAACCAAGGGGAATCGTCAGTAAGTGAAGGATTTGTTTATGAAGCATTTAATGGAGCTGATAAGGAGAAGTTACCTGTAGTTTTTGTAGTACAAGATAATGGATACGGAATATCTGTTCCTAAAAAAGATCAGACCGCTCAAAGAAAGGTTGCCAACAATTTTACAAGCTTTAAGAACCTTAAAATCATACATTGTAACGGTAAGGATGTATTTGATTCAATGAATGCAATGCTTGAAGCAAAACGCATTGCTTTGGAAGAGAGTGTCCCGGTTATTGTGCAGGCTAATTGTATACGGATTAAATCGCATTCTAATTCTGATGATCATTTACTTTACAGGAGTGAATCAGAAAGAAACTATGTTGAACAGTATGATCCGCTGGCAAAGTTCAAACGGATGCTTATCCGCTATAAACGATTCACAGAAGAAGAAATCGCGACTATTGAAGAGGAAATGAAACAGGTGTTGAAGACAGCCCATAAAGCAGCTCTGAAAGCTCCTGACCCTGATCCTAAATCTATATATGATTTTGTTACCATA
>DASRQG010000384.1:0-7579 GCA_035645995.1 Mariniphaga sp.
AGTATCAGACCTTGGTTATAAAAATCTAGAACTGGCAAGTTATTCTAATGGTCGATTCTATGGTTATACTCCGTCTGAGTTCAGAAAGATGGTGAGTGATATGGGTATGGAGATAATTAGCAGCCATACGCAGGTTGAGGCCGCAGGGATTACGCTTGATAATGCAAAGAAAATGGCCGATGATCATGCTGAACTTGGTGTTAAGTATTGTGTGCAACCATGGGTGAACGATGAAGACAGAACCATTGAATCTTATAAGAAAATGATTGCCGACTGGAATGAAGTGGGCAGAATTATGAAAAATGCAGGTATTCAGTTTGGTTACCACAATCACAATTTTGAATTTAACAACATTGATGGGGTGGTTCCTTATTACGATATTTTCATGCCTGAGATGGATGCTGATCTGATTACTATGGAAATTGATATCTTTTGGGCTTCGAAAGCAGGTCAGGATGTGGTGGAGATGTTTAGAAAATATCCCGGCAGATTCCAATTGTTTCATATGAAAGATATGCATACAAAGGAAGAGCCATTCTATGATGTAATAAAAGATGATATTGCAGCTGTTGGTGAAGGCGTAATCAACTTTAAAAGGATATTGGACAACAAGGAAGTGGCCGGGATGAAGTATTTGTTTGTAGAAGACGATAATCAGGGCAATGGAAAACCATTTGAAGCACTTGAGGCAAGTATAAATAATCTTACAAATGATATTTTAAAGGCATAAATTTTTTATAATAATATCTTAAATTATTTCTATAAGGGATTAAATCTGCAAGAGGTTTAATCCCTTTTATATTTAAAATTAACTTGAATTTAATATTATATTAACATATAAAATATTCTGTGACAGGACTTTAAGATATTTGTCTAAAAATGGTACAGGATTTGTTTATTACAGGGTGAGGAACCAATTCTTCAAATAAAACAGTTAGTCATGAAAAAGTTAGTAATCACATCAATTATCGCCTTCCTGGTAGCAGGCTGGAGTATCGCCCGGGGGCAGGATTTTCCGGAAGAATATCTTGGACTGCCTGGTGACAATCTTAATCTTTATGCAGTAATGAAAATTTTCCAGGAATCAGAAACCCTGGAAGAGTTTGAAAGAAATCTTAATGTTGAAGATACAAGGGTAAATAATCTTGATCTTAACGGAGATGGATATGTTGATTATCTGATGGTCAAAGATTTCCCGGATGGAAATGTGCATAATATTGTGTTGCGTGCAGCCATTGGTAAAAATGAAACTCAGGATGTGGCTGTATTCATAGTACAAAAATTTAATGATGGTACGGTTCAGCTGCAACTTGTAGGTGACGAGGCTTTATATGGCAGGAACTATATAATAGAACCCTATTATACTGATGCTGGTGAAACAGCCAATCCAGCTTATGTTGGAAACGCAGTGGTCCGGAATAATGTAAGGGTTGTAAAAACTACTACCTATCAGGTAGCAACCTGGCCGGTTATCAGTTTCATCTTTCATCCGCGTTATGTCGTTTGGCGTTCTTCCTGGCATTGGGATTATTATCCTTCTTACTGGAGTGCATGGAGGCCGTTTTATTGGCATACCTATTATGGATACCATTACAATTGGCATCATCACTATTACGCTCACTACCGTCCATGGCATCATGTACGATATCCAAATTACAAAACGGTTTACTATTCTAAAGTAAGACATCATTCGCCAACTGTAGTTGTTAACATCAATAAAGGGGTTTATAAAAATACTTACTCAAGACCTGATTTAAGGGTAGAAGGAGAAAAATTATATGCACGTTCAAATTCCGGTCG
This sequence comes from Mariniphaga sp., assembly GCA_035645995.1. Lineage (GTDB taxonomy): Bacteria > Bacteroidota > Bacteroidia > Bacteroidales > Prolixibacteraceae > Mariniphaga. The sequence goes on from DASRQG010000384.1 coordinate 1,801, forward strand.
TAGTTCAGCCACTACAAATGCAAGAGTCAGAACAACCGGCTCTACAACGGTAAACAAATCAGCCGCTACATCAAGAACAGCTACAGGAAGGAGAGATGCATCAGTAGCTGCAGGCCGTTCTTCTACAAAGTCAGCTGCAGAAGTACGTTCAAATACCACCCGTAGATCCGGGACGGTAGCTACTGAAAGATCAACCAGTGGTACTGTGAACGGCCGAAGCACTGAGGTTCGAAAATCAGGTAACATAGCCACTGAACGAAGCAGTACTAATACCAGGAGCAATGCTACAAGCGTTTCAGGATCCGGTACATCACCTTCAACCGATCGTTCAGCAACCCGTTCTTCTGTTGGTCGTTCAACTGAAGTGAAACCTAAGTCGGCAACTCCTGCAGTAAGGCAAAAAAGCAGTACCCGGTCAACTGTTACTTCTTCAACTCGTAGTACTGCTCCTAAGGTGCAACAGCAATCTGTCCCTAAGTCATCGGGTTCTGTAACTTCAAGGAGTTCATCACGGTCACAACCGGCTGTTAAATCTGCTCCTTCCCGTTCCAGCTCACGGCAGGCAGCACCTTCGGTAAGGTCTTCAGGATCTGTTTCACGTTCATCGGCAACAACAGGTAGCTCAAGGTCCTCTACCAGCCGTAGTTCAGGACGCCGGTAAACAAAATGATTGGTTACTAACTTTTTTATCGGTTCATTATTAATTATAGATATTCAGGAGTGATTTGCTCCATACTTTGTCCATACTTTGTCCAATCTTAATTGAATTTAATCTGGAGGAAGTATGGACAAAGTATCGTTTAAGAATAGGAGACAATTAGTCTTTCGGGGTAAGAATATTTGCAAAAAATTGAATTAGAACTTTTTCAAAGGCTTCTTTTACGAATAGTGGGAGAAGCCTTTTTATTATTCAGGCCACATGTAGTGCACCAATTAATTTGTTATTTGTATTTTCTTGTTAACAAGTATAAAATTTGAGTGTCTGTTAAATGTTAATCTTTTAAATAGATTTTTACATAAACCACTTTAAGTTCAGTTAATTAACATAATTTTATTTTGCAGCTGGTTAAAAAATCGTTAAGAAAGATTTTTTAAGTTTTAACATTCTTTTATATTTGTGCAATCGATTGGACAATCGATTGCAATAGAGTAGAGAGAGAAATAAATATAAAATTTTAAAGAGGCAGGAAAATCTGTCTTGGGAGTATTATGGTCAAAAAAACTTTGAAGTACATGTATGTTTTTCATATTTTTTAAAAACTAGTTCTATGAAGCAAAGAAACAAAAGAAGGTTTAAGAGAGGGACAGGCTATATGATATGGCTTTGTTTCTTGATTTTTTTAGTTGTGGGTACAGCTTCTGCTCAACCACAATCTATTTCTGGTAATGTTGTTGATGAGGAAGGTTTGCCATTACCCGGTGTATCTGTAGTTGTTAAAGGAACGACAACAGGTACTGTTACCGATTTTGATGGTAATTTTTCATTAGCAAATGTGAGCTCTGATGCAACAATCGTATTTTCATTTGTTGGTATGCAAACGCAGGAGGTCGAGGTTGGAAACAATACAGTTTTCAACATCACATTAACCTCAGAAAGTATTGGTTTGGAGGAAGTTGTTGCAATTGGTTACGGAACACAGAAAAAGGTTAATTTAACCGGGTCTGTTTCAGCCGTACAGATTGATGAAAAAATGTCAAGTCGCGGTCTTTCAAATGTGTCTGCCGGCCTTTCTGGTCTAATGCCCGGACTTGCCGTGAGTCAAAACTCAGGAATGGCAGGAAGGAATAATGTTTCATTAATGATTCGTGGTATGGGTACTGTTAATAATGCAGATCCATTAATTGTTGTTGACGGTATGCCTGATGTTGATATCAACAGACTTAACATGAATGATATTGAAAGTATATCGATTTTAAAAGATGCTTCGTCATCAGCTGTTTATGGTTCGCGTGCTGCAAACGGTGTTATATTAATTACAACCAGAACAGGTAGAGGGGAACCAGCAAGAATTAACATTTCAAGTGTTCAATCCATTGATTTACCAACAAATTTTGTTGATTTTATGGCAGACTATCCACGTGCTTTAACGCTTCATCAACGTGGAGCTATGGTAAATACATATAGAGATCAGATGTTGTTTAAAGACGGCACTATTGACCAATGGATGGCTCTGGGGATGATTGATCCGGTTAGATACCCCAACACAGATTGGCAAGATGTTATTGTTCGTAATGGATATACTAATAATACGAATATTTCAGCGTCAGGCAGTAACGACAGATCAAATTTTTTCATTTCAGGAGGAATCCTTGATCAAAGAGGGTTGCAGGTTGGGAACGATTATACCCGTTACAATGTACGGTTTAACTACGATTACAAAATCAGGGACAACATGAATGTGGGAACACGTTTTGGTGGAAGCTGGTCGAAGTATTTAAGAGCATTTGATGATGGTTTTACTAATTCTTCCGGATCGGGGGGATATGATTTGCAATATGCAATTTCAGGTATAACACCTTACGATCCTGAAAGAAACCTCTATGGAGGTGTGATGGCTTATAATGAAGATCCTCAGGCATTTAATCCTTATGCGCATTTTAGCCTACAACCTACTGATGAAAACAGACAGGAAGTGAATCCAAGTGTATATTGGGATTGGACACCTGTTCAAGGTTTAAAAGCAAGAATTGATTATACCTTAAATTATTATAATCAGTTTAGGGTGAACGCAAATACGCCTGCAGTAGCATATAATTTTCAAACTGACAGCTATGGTTCAAGAACGTATGTTGGTACAAATACAGGGGTTTCGAACCGATCATGGACGGGTTATAAAACTCAATTAACAGGTCGTTTAAACTATGATGTCACGCTTAAAGACAATCATGATTTAAGTGCAATGGTTGTTTATAGTGAAGAATATTGGTATGGAAGATACTTGATGGGATCGAGAAACGACAGATTACATCCTTCCTTACGGGAGATTGATGCTGCGTTGCCTGAAGTTCAGTCAGCTTCAGGTAATTCAAATGCTGAAGGGTTGATCTCTTATATTGGCCGTGTAAATTATGCAGCTTACGGAAAGTACCTTCTTGAAGCTAATTTCAGATATGATGGTTCTTCGAAATTTCTTGACGATTTTCAATATGGATTCTTTCCGTCCGCTTCAATTGGCTGGATATTTTCAAATGAGGATATTATAAGTTCCTTTACTGACAGGTTTTTAACCAGTGGAAAGTTAAGATTCTCGTATGGTGGCCTTGGTAATAACAGTGGAGTTGGAAGGTATCAGCAACAAGAAACTTTATCGGCAAGTAATTATATAGTAGATAATACTATTGTCAGGGGTTTTATAAATGAACAAATGATTAACCGAAGCTTGTCATGGGAAAGTACGTATGTTGCCAACTTAGGTTTAGACCTTGCATTTTTGGATAATCGTCTCGTAACAGAATTCGATTATTATGACAGACGTACGATTGATATGCTTAGGCCTTCTGAGATGTCAATTCACCTGACCGGCGCATATACAGCCCCACGACAGAATATTGGTGAGTTGAGGAATCGGGGAGTTGAAGCTAATTTAACCTGGAGGGATAACGCAGGACAACTTAGTTATAGAATTAATTTAAATGCATCCTATAACAAGAACCGTCTTGAAAAATGGAATGAGTATTTAGGCAGAGGGACAACCTTTATAGGAATGCCACTCAATTTTGTGTATATGTATGAAGACATTGGTATTGCCCAGACCTGGCAGGATATATATAATGCCACTCCCCAAGGAGCATCACCGGGTGATATTCTTCGCCATGACTTGAATGGTGACGGCCGTATTTCCGGAGAAGATATGAAAGCTTATCCAAATATAAACAGAAACAGGCCAACTACTCATTTTGGCTTGAATTCAAGTTTTGAATGGAAAGGCTTTGATTTGGTTTTATTTTTCCAGGGAGCAGCAGGGAGAAAAGATTTTTGGCTTACCAGATATAATAATGTAAACTTTCCTCAACAGAGATATGCCTCTACCTGGCAACATTGGACAGAGCCATGGTCAATTGAAAATAGAGAAGGGTCATGGCCTCGTTTATATGGAAGTAGTAACAGGAACAATCAGTCTTTCTGGCTTGATGATATGAGTTTTATAAGGTTAAAGAACCTGCAGTTTGGTTACAGGATTCCTCAAAATATTATGAATAAAGTAGGAATTAATAGTTTAAGAGTTTTTATGACATCTGAAAATCTATTTACAATTACAAGCTTCAGAGGCATTGATCCGGAGAAACAGGGGCCTGTTGATGAAGTTTATCCTCTGATTAAATCAATTTCATTTGGAATCAATGTTGGGATATAAAAAGGAAAATACTATGAAAAGAAGATATTTGAAAATTACATTAATTGGTGTCTTGATGATATTTTTAATGCCATCTTGCATTGAAAATTTACTTGATCAGGAACCTACTGTTGACTTAGGGGCAAATGCCTTCTGGCAAACAGAGGATGATGCTTATGCTGCATTAATGGGAGCTTATTCTGCAACCAGAGAGGTGTTTTTTGAAGATTACCTGTTCGACGGAATGGGAGAATATCAGAGATCAAGAGGGAATGCCTCAAATTCTGATGCTTATAATGGCAATAAATTTAATCCGGCAGGAAACCTAAATAATCATGATAATTTTTATAGAGAATTATATGGTGCTGTGAATCGGACAAATTATGTTATAGAAAACATCAGAGAAAGAATGCTTCCCGAAGCAAGTGAAGATTCAAGGGCAAATCTTGAAGAGCTGGTTGCTGAAGCACGTTTTCTAAGAGGGATGATATACCACCGGCTTATTGCAATGTGGGGTGATGTTCCATATATTGGAGAAATAGTTTATGACAATTCAGAAGTTGCAGATATAGAAAGAACAGCAATAGGTCAGGTTAAAGACTCTATAATTGCTGACTTTACTTATGCTGTAGAAAAGTTACCTAATACAGCACGTCAGGTAGGAAGAACTTCAAAAGCAGCAGCATTAGCATTCAGGGGTAAAACTCATTTGTACTGGGCCTCGTGGAACAAATTTGGTTGGCCCGAATTGGAAGGATTTACACCAGATGAAACAGAAGCTCAGGCAGCTTATGCTGCAGCTGCGGCTGATTTTAAAAGTGTAATTGAAGATTTTGGCCTTGATCTGTTCCGGGGAGGTGAGCCTGGTGAAATAGATGAACTTGGTAAAGCAGAAATTCTTCCAAACTATTTTTATTTGTTTATGCCTGAAGCTAACGGAGATCCTGAAATACTTTTTGCATTTTCTCAGGGAGGCCTGGGAACAAGACAAAGTGAACAAATAATGCGTCATGTAGGTAGTCGGTCGCATCAAGGTTCACAATTATGGGTACATCCTCGTTATGAAATAGTTGACCGTTATCAGTCAACAGAAACAGGTGATTTTGTGGACCCATTAATTCCCATGAATCCAACTAATAATCCTGAAGCAAGAACTACTCCCGGATCAGCTGTGAATCCTCAGAGTTATGCTAACAGAGATTATCGTATGAAAGGAACAATCATGTGGGACTATGAAATGAGTATAGGCCTTGCTTCATTACAAAGTACCGGCTGGGTTCCGTTTATTTATCAGAATTGGGCAACTGAGGTTGAAATAGACGGACAGACGTATATGAGTTACAATGATGGTGGAGGTAATAATTCGGGAATTGTTTACCGAAAATTTTTAAGAAATTATCCGGGACAGGGACGAAGTGATGGAGATTATAACTTCCCATTAATGC
>DASRQG010000385.1:0-5689 GCA_035645995.1 Mariniphaga sp.
GAGCGGGAAACGGGGGTCGAACCCGCGACCCTCAGCTTGGGAAGCTGATGCTCTACCACTGAGCTACTCCCGCTTAATGAACCCGCGACTCTCAGCTTGGGATCCGTCAGCTGACGGACTACCACTGAGCTACTCCCGCTTAATGAACCTGTGACTCTCAGCTTGGAATCCGTCAACTGACGGACTACCACTAAGCTACTCCCGCTTTAATCTATATAATGTTTAGTTTTGCACTGCAAATGTAGAAAATTTCAGCATCTGCAATTTCCTTTTGAGAATTTTTTTACTCCCTTATTTTAAACTTTTGGCAGCGGCCATTTCTCATTGTAATTGACCCGGGTTAATTTATCTGCTTCATCCTGCACAAATCTTTTATTCTGATTATCCCAGTTGATCACCTGACCTACCCGGTAGGCAATGTTACCCATTTCAGAAACAATAGCAGTTTTTGCACCTACTTCTACAGGAGCATTCAAAGTACCACCTTTACGGATACAGTCCAGGAAATTAACAACATGCTCATCCAATCCATCGCCATAATTACCTTGCTTTTTCCCTTCGAAGAACGGTCCTTTGAGTTCATCACTTCTGTCGGGCAATAATTCCCATCCACCACGATCGACGATCAATGTTCCTTTATGACCAACGAATGCAACGCCATGTCCCCTTCCATAAGGGCCCATACCCGGATTCAGTCCACATTCCCATATCATTGTATGATTTGGATAACCATAAAGTGCCTGTTGGATATCTGGAGTTTCGATAGCACCCTCTTCGTGATAGAAAATACCTCCTCCCGGTGCAATTTTTGACGGCATGTCAGCATCCATTGCGTACATTCCAAAATCGAGCAGGTGAACGCCCCAATCGGTCATTGCACCACCGGCATAATCCCACCACCATCTGAAATTGTAATGGAAACGGTTTGGATTAAACGGGCGTTGAGGTGCCGGCCCGAGCCACATATCATAATCGACATGAGCAGGTGCCTGTGAATCAGCCATTGACGGATACGGATTATCATATCCTTTATAAATCCACGCTTTTACCAGGTGAACATCGCCAAGCTGGCCGGATTTAACGATATCAGAAGCTTCGAACCAGTGCTTTGAGCTTCGTTGCCACATTCCTACCTGAACATAAAGCTGTGGATACTTATTAGCAGCTTCCACCATTGCATAACACTCTTCAATACTATGCCCCATAGGTTTCTCAACATACACATGTTTACCCGCCTGAAGAGCCATAATCATCATATGTGCATGCCAATGATCAGGAGTCCCCAGAATAACGGCATCAACATCAGGATTATCCAGCATTTCCCTGAAATCGGCATATAGTACAGGACGGTTACCGGCAATTTTTTCAACATCGGCAGCTCTCGATTCAAGAATATTCTTGTCTACATCGCACAAGGCAATACAATCGACATTATTACCATCCTTTAGGAAACTTTGTAAATCACTGAAACCCATGCTACGGCATCCAATCAAGCCCACATTTACCTTCTCTCCGGGAGAAGCACAAGCATTCATAATAGTTGGAAATGCACCAATAGCAGCAGTAGCAAGTACTGAATTTTTAATAAACTTCCTTCTGTCAGTATTCATAGTTTGATCTAACTTGATTTTTAAATGTAAATCGTAAATATAGAGGTTATGAACCGGAAAAAGGAACTTTACGGGGAAATTTTTTCACATCATATACATTTCTGATTTTATAAAACCAAGTATACGTATCACTTACATATTTAAAAGATGAAATCTTTTCCGTAACATAATTTTATATGAAAATTCTTCGAACGATGCCCAATGAGTTATATCTGTTAAGAGATCTTACCCATAATCATCCTTTCCGGAAAAATTTCATAAAACAGGGATTCTGATGACTGGCACAAGAATTGTTTTTGAAATTTTACTCGAAAATAATTATAACGAAACCTTCAATTCACTAATTTAAATATCAGCATTTGTAATATCAAGATATAATAAACCCAAATTCTGAAGTAAAAAACAAAGTGTTTGAAACGTTCTTTTTTCGGATCCGGTAAATAAATCAGGCTTACCTCCGTTTATGAGTAATTATAAAGATTTAATTAAAATGAAAAAATTCTCAACCAGATATTTTTATACCTATTTAGTTATGATTTTTGTATCATCAACAACTACAACTCATGCAATTAATGCTGAATGGGATACCAGGAACTTAAATACAGCCTCCAAAGCAGAATATCTGACTGAGTTAGAAAAAGACTTAATCGTGGAAATAAATATGCTGCGTTCAGATCCTTCGCGTTATGCAAAAGAACATATTGCACCACTTGCAAAATATTATGAAAAGCGGATTTTGCATTATCCGGGCGACCAGCCATTGATAACACGGGAAGGAGTATCAGCGTTAAACGAATGTGTCCGGGAACTTCGACGGCAGAAACCTTTGCCACTCGTTTATCCTGCTTATGGTTTAAGTCTGGCTGCCCGTGACCATGTGAAGGATCAATCTAAAAGTGGGGAAACAGGCCATACCGGGGGCGATAAAAGTGGGATGCGTGACAGAATAGAAAGGTATGGAAAATGGGAAACTCGTATAGCTGAGAATATTGCTTATGGTGCAAAAACTGCCAGGCAAATTGTAGTATACCTGCTCATTGATGATGGTGTACCGGGCCGGGGACACAGAAAAAACTTTTTGACTCCTGAATTTAAAACTATTGGCGTATCGATAGGACTACACCCACAATATAAGATTATGAGTGTTATGGATTTTGCAGGTGGATATAATACCAGTTTGGAATACTAATTGCATAGCCATAGGCCCGGTATGTTAAATTACAGAACACCGTTAAATGACTGGTATAAAAAATAATTACCCAAAAACACACTTTAAAAAACCAATCGTTAAGTTTTTTAAAAAAAAGGTATTTATTTTGCCGAATTAATTGAATGGAAATATATATGCTGGTTTGGGAAAATGAAGAATACTTACCTTGATCTCATCGAACAATCTTATTACTTTCCGCAGGAAGGATTCGACCTGCAGGATGGGAATCTTACATTTTATGGCGTTTCGCTGAAGTACCTAATCGATAAATATGGCACCCCCTTCAGGCTAATGTATCTGCCACGTATAGGTGACCAGATTAAAAAAGCCCGGAATTTATTCAGAAGGGCCATGAAGGCTACTAATTATAAGGGTGACTATTATTATTGTTATTGTACAAAATGTAGTCACTTTCACCATGTAGTCAGCAAAGCACTCCAATATAATGTGAACCTTGAAACTTCTTCTTCATTTGATATAGATTTAATCCTGAACCTCTATAACCAGGGGAAGGTTGACAAGGATATAAAAATTGTACATAATGGTTATAAAACCGATGAGTACATAAGGAAGATTATAGAACTCACTGACATGGGTTTCAAAAATTCCACCATTGTGCTTGATAATAAAAATGAACTAAAGAAAATACTAACCTATGCGAATGGCAAAAAAGTACAGATAGGCATACGCAAGGCAATAGATGAAGAACCTCAAAGTGCATATTATACCTCTCGTTTAGGCATCAGAGCATCAGAAATACTGGATTTCTACAGAAACAACATTGCAGGAAAAGAAAATATTGAACTAACAATGCTTCATTTCTTTGTAGATTCCGGCATAAAAGATACCTTATACTATTGGGGAGAATTTCAAAAGTCGGTGAAGATGTACATCGAACTTAAAAAGGAATGTCCTACACTTAATGCCTTGAATTTAGGAGGAGGCTTTCCCATCAGAAGCCATTTGGGATTTGAGTACGATTACGAATATATGATTCGCGAAATCGTTAACAATATTAAAGATGCCTGTAATGCTGAGGAGGTAGAGGAACCGGATATTTATACCGAATTTGGAAAATACACTGTTGGTGAAAGTGGTGCTACCATATTTTCAGTGCTTGAACAAAAACAGCAAAATGATGCTGAGTTATGGTATATTATTGATAACAGCCTGATGAATACCATTCCCGATGCCTGGTCTATTTTCGAGAAGTTTATCCTTCTTCCTATAAATAAGTGGAACAACGAATATACGAGAGTGAATATCGGTGGCATTAGCTGTGACCATTCCGATTATTACAACTCGGAAGATTTAAACCAGCAAATAATGTTGCCCCGTTACTCTTCGCGTGAGAAAGAACCTTTATATCTGGGATTTTTTCATACCGGAGCATATCAGGATTCAATCAGTGGATACGGAGGCATCAAACACTGCCTGATACCTGCACCAAAGCATGTTATTATTGACAGGGATGAAACGGGTAACTTTGTTGATTACGTATACCGGACAGAACAAACCGTGGATGATATGTTTAAAATCCTGGGGTACAATCCGTGATATAAATAATTCGGGACGAAAAGAGTTTTTGAAATCATTCGATAAAAATTGTGGCCTTAAATCATTTTATAAAGATTTAGGGCCACAGTTGTTTTTATATCAGAATACTATAAGAAATCGGATAATTTTATATAATTTGTTCCATCGAATCTAAAACATAAATAAGATGAAAAAAAATCTGGTATTGGTTATTCTTTTAACCCTAGTTGCAGGTATAATAAATGCAACGCCTGCTCCCGAGAAGAAAGATTATGTAGGAGAATGGAAATTTGAAGTTCCTCATGCACCAGACAATTATCAGCATGGTATTTTCCTCATCGGTGAAAAGGAAGATACCCTTAAGGGTGAAATCAAATTTTCGGACGGCTATAAAATCCCAATGAGGAATATGGTTTATACTGAAGAAGGGCTTAAGTTTGATTTAAATGTTGAAGGATATTCAATAAACATTAAAGCAATTCTTCAGGGACTGAAAATAAAAGGGACAGCTGCTACTCCTGAAGGCGACTTACAATTTGAAGCTATAAAGAATAAAAAAACAACAGATTAATATACATCACCCGAATTTTAATAATATCTTAAACAAATTAAATTAATTCGTGTGCTGATTGCATGGAAGTTTCAGATTCATTATAATTGCAATATATTATATTAAGCATATAAGATGAGCATGCTGCATGATTTGTAAGAAGAAACAAAAAACAATCATGCGATTTTTTAAAAATATTTGATAATAATTGTATATAAATGAATTACAGATACGGACATCACGGCCATCATCATAGAACCTGTCATAGGTAGGTCGCTGTTGTTGTATCATATATTTTCATAAAAATATTGAAACCAGAGGCTTGCCACTAAGGCAGGCCTTTTTTTGTAAAACCCTCCTGAGATTTAAGGGAGGAAAAAAGTATAAACTATGGAGAAACTTAAAATTGCCATTCAAACCAAGGGCCGACTAAATGAAGATTCAATGAAACTAATTAAGGAATCGGGAATCAATCTGGCTGTTGGTCGCAGGACATTAGTAGCGGAGGCTAAAAATTTTGCTATGGAAGCACTTTTTCTTCGTGACGATGATATACCACAGGCAGTAGCAGATGGAGTTGCAGATGTTGGGATTGTTGGAGAAAATGAGATGCTTGAAAAGCAGGAGAATGTTGTAATTGCGAAACGTCTTGGATTCAGCAAATGCAGATTATCGCTTGCCATTCCTAAAACGATAGATTATCATGGGCTTCAATTCTTCGAAGGAAAAAAAATAGCCACCTCCTACCCTGTCATTTTACAAAAGTTTTTGGATGAAAACAAC
>DASRQG010000386.1:0-2248 GCA_035645995.1 Mariniphaga sp.
AGGAAAAGCCAATCCAAAGAAAGCCGGAATCCAAAGATTTTCGGGTGATATGAATCCGGCAGAATAGGCTGTCAACAGTGCTAAAACTGCCACTAAGTTCAGCCCCACAAGTAAATATTTTATAAGTCTCCTCACCTGAGAATTTTTATTTTCATTACAATGATCGTGCGACAAATATATTGAATTCCTGCCTCAACTGATTCATTGAAGCATATATGTCGAAATAAATTTTTGCGCTTATCTGCGACGGCACCGCAACATTCTGTCTTTATCCGAAAGATCTGTTCTGACCTCCACATCATTAAACCCATATTCCTTAACAAGGGTCATCATTTCAGCGCCAAGTGCCTCATTGATTTCAAAAAACAGCCATCCATCTTTTTGCAGATGCTCACATGCGAACTCAGTTATAACCCTGTAAAACTTTAATGGGTCGTGATTGGACACAAACAGTGCAGATTCAGGCTCATATTGAAGCACATTCTGTTCCATCTGCTCTTTTTCAAATGCTCTCACATACGGCGGATTACTAATGATAAGATTGAAATCACCCCACTTGTACTGTTTCCATTTCAAGATATCTGCCTCAAAAAAAGAAACATCAAGACTATTTAACGCTGCATTTTCTTTCGCTGTTTCAATAGCTGAAGTAGAACTATCACATCCATGAAGCATTGCATCCGGAATCATTTTTTTCAGTCCAAGGGCGATGCAGCCACTCCCTGTTCCCACATCCAGCATTACAGCCTTCTGGGGAAAGGGTGTTTGAGCAGCCCAATACACCAACTCCTCCGTTTCGGGCCGGGGGATTAAAACGGAAGGGTTTACCCGGAGGCGTAAATCTAAAAACTCCGTTTCCCCCAGAATATACTGAACAGGTTCATAGGCCTTCAACCGTTCAACAATTTCCCTGATGTGCTGCACGTGGGAATCATCCAAAAGCTGCTCCTTTCTAAGTAATTGCTCTGTGTAGGTAAGTCCGCATACCCTTTCCAATATCAGTCTTGTAAAAGCCCTGATTTCAGTTTTTGGATATAAACCACTTAATTCCTGTTTAATATATTGAATTGTCGCCTGCATTGTATTAAATTTGGCACCTCAAAGATACTATTTCCCAATAAATGGATTTATCTGAAAAATACATGATGCGATGCATCGAACTGGCCCGGCTCGGGATGGGACATGTATCACCAAATCCATTGGTGGGATGTGTTATAGTCCACCGCAATAAAATTATTGGAGAAGGCTATCACAGGCAATATGGGGGCCCTCATGCTGAAGTAAATGCAATAAATGAGGTTACTGACCATCAGCTTCTGAAAGAAAGCACCTTGTATGTGTCACTAGAACCTTGTGCACATTATGGCCTCACCCCTCCCTGTTCCGATCTAATTGTCAGCAAACAAATTCCACGGGTAATAATTGGTACTTCTGATCCGTTTACAGAGGTTGCAGGCAGAGGCATTGAGAAACTCAGGAATGCAGGTATAGAAGTAGAAACAGGAATATTAGAGAACGAATGCCGGGAGTTGAACAAAAGATTTTTCACTTATCATGAAAAAAAGCGGCCATATATCATCCTTAAGTGGGCACAAACGGCAGACGGGTATATTGATACTGAAAGGGATGAAAAAGATTTTGGAACACCAACATGGATTACCGGCGGAAATGCTCTTGTAATGGTACATAAAATACGTTCTGAAGAGGATGCAATACTTGTTGGAACCAACACGGCCCAGCGTGATAATCCTTCGTTAACTGTACGCCACTGGTCGGGCAGGAATCCAGTAAGGGCAGTAATTGATAAAAAGTTAAGGCTTTCCCGGTCATTGAATTTATTCGACAGCCAGTCAGAAACGCTGATCTTCAATTATGAAAAAGATGGGAAAGATGCATTAAATATATGGGTGAAAGTTGATTCACATGTAGAAATGGTACCCCAAATTCTGGATGCGATGTATGAAAAGAAAATTTTATCCGTAATTGTAGAAGGAGGAAAACAGCTTTTAGATGCCATTATTAAAATGAATTACTGGGATGAGATGCATGTATTTACAGGGAGTAAATTTTTTGTTCACGGAATAAAGGCTCCGCATGTTTCAGGGAAGCTTACAGCGGAGGAATGGTTTGATACTGACAACCTCAAAATATTCCGTAATCATTAGAAAGGATATCCTTGCGGCCCACCGGCCATGATTTGAATATTCAGCACCCTTTCAACATACAAAAAATAATAAAATAATTTGTG
>DASRQG010000387.1:0-4445 GCA_035645995.1 Mariniphaga sp.
CGAGTTATTGAATTATATATGTTGTGAAAAGAACTTCCCTGATTTTTCCCGATTCCCGGGGCAGGGATCTATTTACAAGCAACAACAGATCTTTTCTGATCTTATCTTTAGCATCCGGCTCAGTAACTTCCATAAGGGTCAATTTTGACAAATGATTAATCAGCAGATCTTTAAATTTCGGTGCTCTTCGTTGCAGCTCGATTCCAAGATTTGGAAACTCCTTTTCATTATATTCGAATATCACTGCAGCTTTTATAAATCTTTCCCCTTGTGTACCGGCAATATTAACAATTGCTTCAACCGGTGTTTCTGCAGTCGTAGCCCCCATATTTGTAGCCATTGCAGTTGCTGTTTTAATCGAATCAGCTTTGATTTGTTCCAGTATCTCAGCATTGGATTTTGGACGTGTAACTTTAATCAGAATAAAAGCTGCAATAGCATTTACCAGAATCATTCCTGCCATAATGGCAATAAAAAGTATTTTGTTACTATCTTTCTTGCCCTGATTTTCCTTACCATCATTTTCTTTGATGTTTTTTTCTTCTTTTTCACTCATTGTGATTACTCCTGATTCTCATAGTTTTCAGGTGAGATCTTCGGAACTCTTTTTTTGCAAATAATCCACATATATCTCAATTCTACGATTTTTTTGACGGTTTTCAAGAGACGTATTTGGTACCAGCGGCCTGTACTCGCCATATCCGATTGCACTTAAACGGGCCGGATTTATCTTGCCATACTCAGCGAGAAATTTTACCACATTAAGTGCCCGCGCTGCGCTTAACTCCCAATTTGAAGGGAATTGACGTGTGTGTATCGGAATATCATCTGTGTGGCCTTCAACCCGGATTTGTGTCGAAGGCACTTTATTAATAACAGCAGAAATTGATTTAAGAGTAGAAATAAGCTCAGGTTTGATTTCAGCTTTACCGACATCAAACCCTACAGGATCTGCAACCTTTACTGCAATACCACTTTCAGTAACTTTTACTTTAATTGCATCATCAAGATTTTCTTTCTTTATTGCCCTGCGGATAGAAAGTGCAGCCTCCACAGCCATGCGCTTATTCTGTTCATCACCACCAAGTTTTGGAACAAGAATATCCTGTGTAATCAAAACAGACGGGAATGATTCCAAAACTCCACTAAACGCATTTTGAAACGAAGATGCAGCAACATTAAATTTAGCAGGATCTATTGTAGACATTGCAAGCAGCATAACAAAGAAACATAAAAGCAAAGTACACATATCTCCCCAGGTAGACATGTAAGCTGGAGAGCCTCTTTGCTGTTCCTCTTTTTTCCTGTCTCGCGGCATAATACTATCCTATTTTCGTTCTTTCATTGCATTGGCACGTAACCCGGGTTCTAAAAACGCTGTAAGCTTTTGTTCAACAATACGGGGGTTATCACCGGATTGCAGCGACATAATTCCCTCAAGCATCAACTCTTTTACAAGTATCTCTCTTCTTGAATAAGCCTTAAGTTTTTCCACGACCGGAAGGCAAACAGCATTAGCCAATAAGGAACCATATAATGTTGTAATAAGTGCTACAGCCATATTTGGCCCGATTGATTCAACATCATTCATATTCCCAAGCATCAACACCAACCCTATAAGTGTTCCAATCATACCAAATGATGGTCCCATGGCAGCAAGAAAATCGAATATCTTGGCACCTTCCTCATGCCGTATTTCAGTAAAGGTTATCTCTGTACTGAGAATATCTTTTATCAGATCCGGTTCGGTACCATCAACTGCCAATTGTATCCCTTTTTTTAAAAATTCATCTGTAATTTCATTTGCCCTTGCCTCCAAAGCAAGAATTCCTTCCCGTCGTGCCTGCTCAGCAAATTCAACTAATTGACGAATAGTTTCAACCGGAGTAATTTTTTTTATGAAGAATGCATTTTTTACCACACCTGCTGCATCCAGAAGTTTATTTGGTGGAAATGCCGCAATAGTGGCAGATATCGACCCTCCAATAGTGATATACATTGATGGGAGATCAATAAAAGCAGCTATATTCGGAAGTTTAATACCCAACAGGACAAGCAGAAATGCACTGCCAAATCCGATAATTGTTGCCAAATCCATCTATTAGGCACTCCTTTCGCCAATTCTGCTTTCAAGAATCCTCTGATGAGTTCTTCTGCTTTTTTCCTGTAACAACTGCAGCACCTTGATTGCATAACTGTTTATATTTTATAGTTTTGCGTACTATCTCTTCAAGGCCGTTCTGCACAATTAATTTTTTGCCGCTGGTAAGCGTGATAACTGTATCAGGGGTAGATTCAAGCGATTCAATAAGATCTGCATTCAGAACAAACTCATGTCCATTAATTCTACGCAATGCTATCATGTTAATTCCTTCAACAAAGTATATATGCTACCATTTCTTCACCTTTATTTCAATATGGCAAAAATGGTTTATTTCCATTTTTGCCATATTGTCAGCTAAATTTCAATTTTAATTTGCAAATAGTTCAAAACCTTTTTTTTATCTGACTAATTGCACAAGTTCCTGTAACATATTGTCACTTGATGTAATTACACGTGCATTGGCCTGATAACCACGTTGCGTCGTAATCATATTTGTAAACTCTGTGGCCAGATCAACGTTGGACATTTCCAATGCACCAGGTTTGATTTTTGTTGTAGAACCTACTCCTGGCTTTAATAAAACAGCACTGCCGGAATTGTTGGATACAGAATACATGCTGTCACCAACTTTCATCAAACCGGCCGGATTATTAAATTCTGCAACATATATCTGTGCTATTGAGTTTGAAACTCCATTACTGTAAATACCAGTTATCTCACCTTTTTCATCAATTGATATCTCCTGCAGTTTACCCATCGGATAACCATCCTGTTCTCTGGCAGCAGTTGTAGATTCAGATCGAAACTGTGTAATTCCATCAAAAGCACCAGGAGAACCAATATCAAGATTGATTGAAACAACGTTTGATCCATTCATCGGATCAAATCTGAATGCAGTTGAGTTATCGTCAAAAGAGAATGCTGAAGGTGAACCATCCTGCCCGAATGTAATTCTACCCCTGTTTCCACCAAGGATTGCCTCACCACTTTCTGTAGTAATTTCCCAAAGCCATTCATTTGGCTGCCCGGAATGCGTAAAGGTAGTGGTGACTGTGTGTGAATCTCCAGACTCATCGTATACCACAATCGAAGTAGAATGTACAGCTGTATCACGGGCAGTTTGAATTTCTGTCAAAGTATTGTTAGCGTTAAATCTGGTAGGTGCCGGAATGTCATTATTAGAATTTGACGCACTGATAGACAGATTGGTTATTGCAAATGCTTCCTCAGCCTGTCCTCTTATTACTATCGCCCCATCGGGCAGCCTGTCATCATCCGTATTTGCCAAATTGATACTTACAGATGGATTATCATAAATTGTTCCATCAGTTTCAGGTAAACTGAAAGCATTCTGAATGTGATTTAAAAGATCACCAAGACTGCGAATGGAGCTGGTATTTGACGGGTCCGGATCATCATAAACCTCAGAAATAGTTGGAATCGTTGAACCGCCTACAGCTCCGTTTATACTGATAACATCGCCAGGTTCAAGTCCAAGTGCATGACCATTAGCATCAAATACATCACTGAGCTGATCTGTTTCTCTGGCCGGAATACGTAGTCCTGTTACGGAATAATTACCGGAAACAGTTGCAGGAAAAGTGAATGCATTTGATACATACGAATTTGACCCGGGGCGGGAACTGCTTATTTGTAACCCGTTAATGGAAACCCCCGGATCCATTGATGTATCAATTGTTAAATCACCATTATTTGCGTTCACAGATATGAGATTGCTCCCGGTAGCATTCCACAGGTAAGCCTGTACTTCAGCCGCCAGATCAGCCATGGACATACCATCCGCAACATTTACCCTTGTGGAATCTGCACCTGCAATTGAAATGACAAGATCATCACCGACCTGAATACCAAGATCATTTCCATTCTGATCATACAATTCAGTCAAAGTAGAGTATTCCTGGGCCTGAGTAATATAACGGTTTGTATGTGTTATTGTACCCAAACCATCAGAATCGGAATCAAGATTAGATGCGAATCTTATTTCTGTGGTAGCATTTGCAGGTGATTTTTGCCCATAAGGAATCGTAATATCTCCAATACTGTTGCCAGCAGGATATGTTCCATTCGAATCTGCCATTATCCCCTGCAGGGTAAACCCGTTTGTTGGTGAAACAAGCCTTCCAAAAGAATCAAGCTGCAAACCACCATTACGACTGTAAAAATTACCCTGCCCATTTGAAAATGCAAAATAAGCATCCCCTTCAAGAGCAAGATCGGTAATCTGACCGGTTGTCTGAAGATTACCCTGGGTAAGGATCTGGTCAATTGAACCAACAGACATTCCAAGTCCGATCTGAAGCGGGTTCGTACCCCCGGCATT
>DASRQG010000388.1:0-2405 GCA_035645995.1 Mariniphaga sp.
TCCATCAGATTTCACAATTAAATGTTGATTATCTTCATGATCTCAATTTTAAGGGAGAAGGTTTACAAATAGCGATATTGGATGCTGGATTTTTGGGAGTTGAAAAATTTCCTGCCTTCAGTAGTATATGGAATGAAAACCGAATATTAGGAACCAAAGATTTTGTTGAAGGGAATATTGATGTATACAAGGAACATCATCACGGTATGAGTGTTCTGTCATGTTTGGCAGCGAATGAAACCGGGCAATTGATAGGCACTGCGCCAAATGCTTCTTACTGGCTTCTGCGTACCGAAGATACAAATTCAGAATATATAATTGAGGAAGATAATTGGATTGTTGCAGCCGAATTTGCTGACAGTGCAGGTGTTGACATTATTAATACCTCCTTGGGGTATAATACCTTCGACGATCCGGATATGGATCATACTTATGCAGAAATGGATGGAAGTACTACCCGTATTACCAGAGGTGCAAATATTGCCGCCTCACGTGGAATACTTGTAGTTGCCAGTGCAGGAAATGAGGGGAGAAATAATAATCAATGGAGGTATATTGTAGCTCCGGCTGATGGTGATGATGTTCTCGCAATAGGTGCTGTAAATATAAATGGATTGCCTGCTCCGTTTACATCATTGGGCCCTGCTTCTGATGGAGATATAAAACCTAATGTTGCTGCAATGGGGTGGAATATCATAATGCAACGTGCTAATGGTACTATCGGAACCGGAAATGGAACTTCATTTTCTGCACCATTAATAGCCGGAGCAGCTGCCTGTTTGTGGCAGACGAGACGGGATGCTACTGCAAAGGATATTAAACAGGCTATTGAACGTAGTGCTCATTTGCATGACTCACCTGATTCTTTAGCAGGTTACGGTATTCCCGATTTTAAACTGGCATTGGAAATTTTGAATGCATCAGGTCAAACAGTTGCAGACAAAAAATCAATATGGGAAATACATCCGAACCCGTTTAATGATTTTATTGAATTGCAGAAACATATTGGTATCAATCAAGGTAAAATTCAGCTGGCTTTCTTTTCATTAGATGGCAAACTCATTCGGTTTGAGGAGAAACAGGATGCTGCAAAAATTAGAATCACAAATCTTCAAAACTTACCTACGGGAATATTACTTTTACAAATTCGAACAGAGAACAGTGTGGAGGTAGCTAAAATAGTTAGATTAAATGGAGCAGAAACTAACACTTTTTGAACTCAATCAGCGTGTTAAAGAAGCACTTCTTGATGCTTTTCCTGTATCAGTATGGGTAGTTGCAGAGATTAGTGAATTAAAGCAGAATCGCAATGGTCATTGTTACCTTGAACTGATAGAAAAAAAGGGTGAAGAAATTATTGCACGTGCACGTGCTACTATTTGGTCGTACACCTATCGAATCATAAAATCTTACTTTGAAAGTACAACTAAACAAAGTTTTAGTTGCGATATAAAAGTACTGGTTAAAGCTTCTGTTGAATATCATCCTTTATATGGGTTCAGCCTTAATATTAAAGATATAGATCCCGCCTATACTTTGGGGGACATGTTGCTGCATCGTCGCGAAATTATTGAGCGATTAAAGAATGAGGGAGTATTCAATATGAACAAAGAACTTGAACTTCCAATGGTTCCACAAAAGATTGCTGTAATATCTTCAAAAACAGCTGCCGGTTATCAGGATTTTATTAACCAACTTGAAATGAATCAATATGGAATAAAGTTTCATCCTGTTCTTTTTGAGGCTTTTATGCAAGGAAGTACAGCAGTGCCTTCCATAATTTCAGCTTTGGAACATATTTTTAAGTATATAGATGTTTTTGATGCTGTTGCAATTATAAGGGGTGGGGGAGCTGCTGCCGATTTGAGTTGCTTTGATAATTATAACCTGGCCTTTCATATTACTCAATTTCCTATTCCGGTAATTACAGGTATTGGGCATGAAAAGGATGATACAATAATTGATCTGATAGCTCATACACGACTTAAAACTCCAACTGCAGTTGCTGAGTTTTTTATAAACGGAGCAGAACAATTCTATGAGAATATTTTGGCAATAGAGGAGGGTTTTGTTAATAGTTGTCGTACTTTGCTAGGTGAGAAGAAATTACAGCTTGAAAATTATGCTGAAGATATGCAGGATCGGGTGAAGGATTTTGCATCTGTGAAAAATAATCAGTTGTTGAAAATTAGCAATCAGCTTCAGCAACGTGTAAGCAAGTTTTCATTTAAAAAGAAATATGAGTTGAATAATATCGGGTTTGGGCTTCAATCAAGACTTTCGGTGTGGAACGTAAAACATATGAACCTTTTGAATAAGTTAAAAGATCGTAGTTCATCGTTATTAACTAAAAAATGGATCCGGAATAAAACAGAGTTAGATCATTTTTCAGAGCGTCTGAAGAT
>DASRQG010000389.1:0-7723 GCA_035645995.1 Mariniphaga sp.
AGGAATGAGCATACTTATATTCTTTACCATATCCTATTTCTTTCATAAGTTTAGTAGGTGCATTACGCAGGTGAAGCGGAACTGGCAGGTTACCGGTAGCGCGAACCAATTCCAGGGCATCATTAATGGCCGAATAGGCTGAATTGCTTTTAGGAGAAGTAGCCAGGTATATGGTACATTCTGACAGCACGATTCTCGACTCGGGATAACCGATCTGATGGACAGCATCAAATGTGCTTTGCGCCAATAGCAAGGCATTAGGATTGGAAAGTCCTATATCCTCAGTGGCCAGTATCAGCAATCGCCGGGCTATGAATTTGACATCTTCCCCACCCTCTATCATTCGTGCCAGCCAATAAACTGCTGCGTCGGGATCACTGCCTCTTACACTTTTTATGAAAGCTGAAATAATATCGTAATGCATCTCCCCCTGCTTATCGTACATAGCAAGATTACGTTGTAACCGGGTTGTCACAGTGTCATCTGTAATTGTAATCTGGTTACTCTCCTCAGCCAATACAACCAGTTCCAAAACATTCAATAATTTACGGGCGTCACCGCCCGAGAAACGCAGCAAGGCAGTATCCTCCTTTATTACAATCTCCTTCTCTTTAAGCTCTACATCCCTTTGTATGGCATTGTTTACCAGCTTTAGAAGATCAGCTTTACTCAAAGGTTCCAGAATATAAACCTGACAACGAGAAAGCAGAGGCGAAATAACCTCAAATGACGGATTTTCTGTAGTGGCACCAATCAATGTGATGGTTCCGTCTTCTACGGCTCCGAGCAATGAATCCTGTTGCGATTTACTGAACCGGTGTATCTCATCTATAAACAAGATGGGGTTAGGCTTATTGAAGAACTGTTGTTTTTTAGCCTTTTCAATCACTTCGCGTACATCTTTTACACCGGAGCTGACAGCACTTAACGTATAGAAGGGGCGTTCGAGGGTGTTGGCAATAATTTTAGCAAGCGTAGTTTTACCGACTCCGGGAGGTCCCCATAGTATCAGCGAAGTAAGATTGCCTGATTCAATCATCTTACGAAGTACAGCATTCTTACCTACCAGATGCTCCTGACCAATATAATCATCAAGTTTTTTAGGCCGTAAACGCTCAGCCAGCGGTTGATTTGTAGACATACCCTTTCTTTGTATCTGTGTCTGAAATTAAACTTCCAATGCCTCAAAGTTAGGATAAATTTTTATGACCGTTAATCGGAACACTTTAACAGTCATAAATTAGATCTCTGATATAATAATAATCCAGTCTGCATTAGCCCGAAAGAAAAGTTTCTTTATGTTTTGGATAATATTTTGCATGATGAATAAATATAGATAACTTTACTATACCAAAATCAAGTATAACCGATAAGCATTATGAAAAATTTATTTCCAATAGCACTAGTTGGCATCTTGGTTATTTTTCTTTCAGTTATATACAGTTTTAATGTACCTCCCAATAAAGCAGAAGAAGATAAACAAGGCACCTATCAATACAAAGATTTTCAGAAACCGGAATACTGTCAGCAATGTCACAACCAATTTTACCAGCAATGGAGTCAATCGTTAATGGCACAGGCATACACTCACGAATGGGACGAGATTGAATACTTCAAGCTTGCTGTTGCCCATTCTGAAGCAGATCCTGCAATGGAGGGGGTACATGATGGTTGTAACGGATGCCATACTCCTATTGCATATCTGGCAGGTGACATACCACCACCACGGCCTTCAGAAAACTCCCGTGCCAATGAATCAGTATCATGTGATGTTTGTCATCTGATAAAAGGCATTGAAGGGGATACTGCTTATAATTTTAACTGGGTTATAGAACCGGGCCGTACAAAATACAGTTCACGAAAAGGGGAAACGGAATCTCCGGATCATAAGATTGTAGAAACTGATCTATTTAAAGATACTAAGATTTGTGGCAGTTGCCATAATGAAAAAAGCCCGTTTGGTGCCTGGGTGAAGTCTACACAGCTGGAATGGGAAGAAGGTCCTTATGCAGCAGAAGGAGTACTTTGTCAGGACTGCCATATGCCGGCTACAGAAATGGAAACAGCCAAAATGGGAGCGGTATATCCTGATGCACGAATGCATTTATTTAACGGAGCTCACGATCCGGGCAAAGTCAGAGGCACCATTGAAATTCGCATTCAACCCGATATTCGCGGTGCAGAACCCGGCGAACCGGTAGTTTTTACTGTCACCTTGTTTAATCAGAAAACAGGGCATAAATTTCCAACCGGCTCTGTGGAAGACAGAATTGTTTGGCTGCATGTTGAAGCAGAGGATGAAAAGGGTAACATATACCACCTTCCGGTCGACAAAAAAGGGTTCGAAGGTGAAGAATATACTATCGCTACCGATGAGCTTGCTTATCAGGATATGGGCGTACCTCTGGGTATAGAAAATTTTGAAGGAGTAAGAAGAGAGGAAGTGCCAATCGGTGACCGAATTTTCAGAATGCCATTTTTTGATCCACAGGGGCGAATGACCATTATGCAATGGAACACGGCAAAACTGGGAGTTGATTACAGAATAGGGCCCCGCGAAACAAAAACGGAAACCTATACTTTCCAGTTACCTTTTGAAACCGAGCCCGGAAAGCTTAAAGTTAGAGCAGCCATGTATTATCGCCTATTAGTAAAGCCTGTAGGAGAATACCTTGAAGTACCTGAAGAAGAATATGCAGCTCTGGAAGTTAACAGCCATGAAACAGAAATAACTGTTTATCCATAATCAGAATAACCTTAATTATGAAAAAGTATTATTTAGCAGTACCAATCTTTTTAAGCTTTTTTATTCTTGCGGAATCAGTAAAAGCAATCCCTGCCTTTGCAAGAAAATACAGTCTAAGCTGTACAACCTGTCATGCACCTGCTGCTCCGGCTCTTAAAGCTTATGGAGACGAATTTGCAGGGAATGGTTTTCGCCTGGCTGAAGAACAGGCACCACGTTATTATATGAATTCGGGCGATGACAAGCTTTCTCTGGTCAGAGATCTGCCCATAGCAGTCCGGCTCGATGGCTTTGCTACATATAATCTGGATGGTGGGGAGAAAATGGATTTTGCTGCTCCATATATATTAAAGCTGCTATCCGGTGGTGAATTATCTGACAGAGTTTCCTACTACTTTTATTTCTTTTTCAGTGAACGTGGTGAGGTCGCAGGTGTAGAAGATGCATTCCTGATGTATAATGATTTATTTGGTGCAGACCTTGACATTTACCTTGGCCAGTTTCAGGTATCTGATCCTTTGTTTAAGCGTGAACTACGATTGTCGCTCGAAGATTATGTTCTCTATACGTCTCGGATCGGAACCTCCGGCATCAACTTAATGTATGATAAAGGATTGATGATTACTTATGGCTTACCATCGGGTACGGGCTTTACCCTGGAAGTATTAAATGGTAACGGTATCGGTCACGCACGAAATAAAGTTTTCGATAATGATAAGTATAAAAACCTACTAGGAAAGATTTCCCAGGATATAGGTGAAATAGCAACAGCAGGTATATTTTTATACACAGGCAAGGAAGCTATTATAAATAATTTCGCCTAAAATATGACCAACAGCGTTATAATGTGGGGGCCCGATATCTCAATTGCGCCTAACAACCAATGGACACTCAACGTGCAATACCTTCGTCGTAAAGATTCAGATATATTCTACACTTTAAATTCAACCAACCTTCATAACGATCTACAAACAGAAGGTGCAATGGGGGAATTGATATTTAGCCCGGATGGTGAATTCAGCGACTGGTACCTATTAGGATTGTTCAATTGGGTTAAATCGGATTATAGCCCTGCAAACTATAAATCAGCTACATTTCATGCGGGGTACATGCTCCGTAGAAACGTGAGGCTGGCAGCAGAATATACGCTTGATTTTACATCTTCTGAAAGAAACATTAATAAGTTTAGTTTCGGATTCGTATCTGCTTTCTAAAATGCAATTATAGCATTGTTTATAAAAAGATGGCAGAAAGCTTTAATTATCGTTGAAGGCATTTAAACCTAATGAATCTCAGAGTTTATCAGCTATATACTGACCTTGTTTAAACGGCTTAGCTGAGTTACAAGGTCAGTTTTCTTATAATATAATTCATGCGTATAATTAAGGAACTTTAAAATTCTGAATGCGTTAAATGTATGATAGAATCGAGGTACAAATGAAGAAAGACTGGCACAATTACGGTTTAAGGTTTCCAGATCATGCCAAAATCCGGTATCTTTTAAAAAGGAATGAACAGGCAGGGGCATTTCATCCAGTAGTTTGTTATATTGATTAAGACTAATGCCATACAATGATTCCACAACATCAAAAAAAACTTTCAAATCAATAAATGCATCAAAATTATATGTAATTGTCATATCTTCTTTACCTTCCAGCCATTTTTGCAGAAGTGGGCCAGTTCCAAAAGGAACACGGTCAGAGAGACGTGCAGAAGGATGTACTACAGTAGAAGAAATTTCACCTACTGTACCTACCTGAACCAGGTTTTGCAGAAAATAAAAATCCTCTCCTGCCTTCCTCCTGTTCATTCCTCCACGTTTTACATAACCCCAGGCTCTGACTGTAAAAGCTGATCCCACTGTAAACATAGCATAAGGATATCCTGTATATCCAAGTGCCGATTTATAATAATCCATATACTTCTCGTAAAGCCTGATCCCTTGTAAATGCCTGTTTGATAAACCATCCACCTGATGATTGAAGGAAATTGTAGCTCCGGCATGGGAAGTATTTAACCGGTAGTAATTTTCAATCTCTTTAAGGTAATTACGCTCGACAAGGGTATCGGCGTCTAGGGAAATGATTATCCCATCCGGATTATCAATATGGTTAAACCGGACAACAGCTTCATCCATGCCTTTCTTGCGGGCCAATCCTGCTCCTGCCCACTTTTTCTTAAGGTTGACAGGACCGATAACATAAAACTTTATCTGCTCATGCTTTTGCTTTTCAATCCAATCATTAATGATTTGCCTGGTGTGAAAATTCTCTGCCTTTACAGCTTCCGATTCACTTTCTGAGTGGTTAATTAATACAATAACCTCAACATGACAAGCAGGATGCTGACAATCTGCAACCGATTGAAGTGTCAACAGTATATCAGGCTCATGATAACAGGGAATTACAACAACCATCCCTAACCCGGGATGAGGCGGAACAGGAATCTCAACCTGTACCTGATTCCGTTGAATGTAATTATCTGCAAACATGAAGAGCTTTTTAAATACCCCCCGAAGTTAAAGGATAAAAAAAATCCGGGCAATCCCGGATTTTCAGTTGTTAAATAAAATTATTTTGATGCTGTTGCTTTTGCATATCGATCATTAAGAGCTGCAATTACCTCTTGAGTAATGTTATGAGCTTCATTACCAACTAAAACTTCAGCGCCATTAAAAATATAATCATACTTTTGCTGTTGGTTATATTCTTTCAGAAAGCTCAGTAAGCTATCGAGAATCTGCTGGTTATTAGTGGCTTGCAATTCAGCAAGACGTCCCGACAAATCCTGATCAAGCTTCATAATTTCCTGTTCTTTTCCAACTAGTCTGTCGCGCTCCTGAATGGCTCTCTGTTCAGTAAGAAATCCACCACGCTGCAACTTTTCCTGAAAAGCAGTAGCTTCTTTTTCAAATGACTGCCTTTTGGTCCTGAATTCAGAATTATAGGCTTCCTGCTTCTTAGTAAAATCATCGTGCAAAACTTGGGCAAGGTCATAATTTAAAATCACCGAATCAGCTTTTACATATGCAATACGCAAAGATGTACCTTCTTCACTACCTGATTTCTCACCCTGAGTAATAGCATTTTCTCCTTGCCGGTTGCCTGTAAAATACAAAACATACAATACAGCTACAGCAATCAATGCAACAACAGAAACAATAAATGATGATCCTTTCATTTTCTTATATTAATTTTTGGTCATTCAATTGGGCAAAGATAAATTTTTAAGGTAAATGCAAAGGTAGATTTTAATTCTTTTTTATTTGAATTTACTATTCATCCTTTTTTTAAAAAACCTGTATTAAATCATAAACTGCTACTGATAATCATCATTGAAAATATATTGCCTCTATTATTACATTTACATAAGTTACCAATAAAGAATAAAAGTTAAATATTAAAACCGGAAATGTTGAACAAGATCATCGTAAATATGCTTCCTTATATGCCCAAAAAACTTATTTGGATATTTTCAAAAAGGTATATAGCCGGCGAAACAATTGAAGACGGATTGTTGGCTTCAAAACTATTGAATGAACAAAATATAGAAGTTACAATCGATTTACTGGGAGAGTTTATAACTACGCTGGAAGAAGCAGAAATAAATAAGAAACTATACCTGCAAACTATAAACAGATTTATCGGGGAGAACATAAAAGGCAACTTCTCTCTTAAACCAACAATGTTTGGATTGTTGATCGATAAAGAATCGTGTTATAATTCCATTCGCGAAATAGTCACATTGGCTGCAGAAAAGAACAGCTTCATACGCATTGACATGGAAGATTCACAGTGTGTTGATCTGGAAATAGAGCTGTTTAAACGTTTACATCAAGAGTTCCCAAAACATGTTGGACTTGTTGTACAGGCATATTTGAGACGAACTTCTAATGACCTGAAAGACCTTAGCACTCTTAATTCTCAAGAAATTCCGGTCAACTTCAGGCTTTGCAAAGGAATATATGTTGAACCTGAAAAATTTGCTTTTAAAAATTACGAAGAAGTAAGAAAACACTTTCTGGAAGACCTTGAATACATAATCGGAGAAAATATGTATGTTGGAATTGCCACTCATGATACCTTCCTTGTAAAACAAGCAATGATTCTAATTGATAAATATAAGGTGCCAAAATCAATGTACGAATTCCAGATGCTTTTTGGTGTGACACCTGAACTCAGAAAGTCTATCATTGAAAAAGGCCACAGGATGCGAGTATATGTCCCTTTTGGTAAACACTGGTTTAACTATTCATCAAGAAGATTGAAAGAGAATCCTAAAATTGCGCAACACATTATCAAAGCACTAATCATAAGGGGTTGAAAAAACACTCCTTTCCGGATTAAAAATTTTCAATTACAAGGTTGACTTGGAGGCAAATTAGCTTGGAATCCGAGCTTTTAAAATAAGATAAGGAAAATGCTGCAAACAATTAATAGAAGTAATGCTGACCAAACTAACCACTCGAAAAATGCAGCTTTTCCTTATCTTGTAATTCAAACGCCCTGATGATTTATCTATTGTGTTCTGACAGTTTATTTTATTTGTTATTTTTGTGATAATGGTACCTGACTGAAGAACCATTTTTAGAAGAATTTCAATGTGAGTAATAATATTAAACCTTTTTATGAGCTACAATTCACTTCATCTGATAAGTTTACCAGGCAAAGGTATCCCACAGTGCCTCTTCACGTTTAATCAACTCAAAAAAAAGGCATATATGCACTGGGGCATTAGAGATCAGAATCCCTGCAACATTATTCGAAAAGGCTTAGTAGGAAATCGCCAAAGGTATAAAACAATATAACCCTTAATAAGGAAGTTAATATGTATTTAATAGGATTCGATATAGGAAGTTCATCAGTAAAGGCCTCAATAATAGATGGTGCAAGTGGGAAATGCCTTGCAACTTCATTTTACCCACAGGAAGAAATGCCAATTATGGCACACAAAGCAGGATGGGCCGAACAACATCCT
>DASRQG010000390.1:0-3685 GCA_035645995.1 Mariniphaga sp.
CCCCATTTCTCCTGATACTTGGAACTGCCGTCTGCTCTCATTGTTCCATATAATAGGTACCTATCCCTGAAATTATATGATAACCTTCCAAAATATGAGATTCCATATTGTCTTAAACCATCATCTTCTACATTATCTACAGGAATATTTTCTGCCTGATCAATATACCACGATTCTTCATGCTCATATGGAAAATCAAGTCCCCGAGCAGTCAATAGCTGCCATGATTCATCCCTGTATGAATGCCCCAGCATCACAGTCAGGTTGTGATCCCCAAAAACATCTGTATAAGTAAGAATATTATCCAGAATCTGATTGGAAAATGTTTCTGCTCTTTTGGTAACTGCAGCATTAGGATTTTGGAAAGCATCGCTAATAAAATAAGGTAAATCAATATCCCGTTGATTAATTGAATTCAAACTGTGGTTATAAGTTATTTTAAAGTCCAACTTGTTTGGAATAATGTCAAACTGTCCATAAAAGTTAGCTAAAGTTTGCCTTCCCTTCTGAAGATTATTGTTATATTCAAGCGTAGGCATCGGATTCTGGCCTCCTCTGAACCCTATATGTTGTGCACTGGCAAAATTAATTGGCCAGGCTGAAGTATTTTGTTCATCATAAATTGGGAGAATCGGAGTAGCCCAATAGGCCTGGCTCCAGGCTGCATCGTCTTGTATATACCGTTGGGAATTACTAAATATAACATTTCCCCCGATCGTAAACCAGTCAGAAGCCTGGAAGTCTATTTTCGCACGCAGGTTGAATCTCTGATAGTCATTTTTCATATCAAGTATACCGTCCTGACCAAAATAACTTGCTCCTACCGAATATGTTGCATCTTCACTCCCACCTGTAACATTCAAGCTATGATTCTGTATGGGTGCTATGCGCATAATTTCTTTATACCAGTCAGTATTAACATCCGGAACATTCGGATTAATCCGGCTTCTGCCATAACGTTGCATAGCTCTGGCAATATTGCCAATATCGGCAGCAGCACCCGATTCAATTGCCATCGTGGTAAACTGTTCAGCATTGGCCATTTTTAAAACATTTTGTGGAACCTGAATCCCGTAATATCCATCATATGAAATTTCTGCAGGTCGGTTAAAACTTCCTGATTTTGTTTCAATCAATACGACACCGTTAGCGGCCCGTACTCCATAAATCGCAGCAGCCGATGCATCTTTTAAAACAGAAACAGTTGCAATATCAGCAGGATTCAGAAAATCAATGCTATTAAAAAACATACCATCTACTACATACAATGGAGCTTCATTATTCTGACCCGGATAGGATCCAACCCCTCTTACACGAATTGTAGGTGCATCACCCGGAGCTCCACTACTCACCACCTGTAGGCCGGCTACTTTACCTTGTAGTGCCTGCATAGTTTGTCCTGATGGAGTACGTTCTAATTCGTCAGCTTTAACTGTCGCAATTGCTGATGTAAGGTCTTTTACTACCAATGTACCATATCCTACAACAACTACTTCTTCAATATCCACCATGTCTTCGGTCATGCGCACATTTATAGAAGTTCTGCCTTGCACCTCTACTTCCTGGGGTTGATATCCAATGAAGCTGAAGACAAGAGTTCCCTGTTCAGCTACTTCGATTGTATATTCTCCATCAAAATTGGTAATCGTTCCGTTTTGTGTGCCTTCTTCTACAATAGTCACACCAGGTAGTCCTAAATTTGTTTCATCTGTTACAACACCGGAAACTGTTATTTTTTGTTGTGCTGCAACGGAGGTAACAAATAAAACCAGAATTGAAAAAATTAAAACTTTTTTCATAATTGCATATTTAAATCAGTTACACTTTTCATTCAAAATTTATATACATTCATATATAATTCCCTTGCACACGAAAAAAAGCATTGCATCAGATTTACTTTTTTGCAGAAAATCCTTATAAAACTGAAAATCAAAAATAAGTGGTAGTCTCATTCTCATGTGTATGGGGTTATCTCTTATTACATAACCATTTAAGAACACAATATGTTCTATGGTTTATATAAGGAATATACAATATTTATGTGAAGAGACCAACTGTTTTGAGATGAAAATCAGTATCTTATAATACTTAAAAACATTTTACTTAATTGACTGAATTAGAACTTGAATTAAACAATGATAAGGGGCAATAAATTAATATCTGGAAAAATAAAATAATTCATCTTTATAAACTGCCTGAATAGTATGTTTTGATATAGCTTCTACATCTTTGAATAAACAAATAGGCAATAAGCACAAGAAAGTCAAAGGGAATCGTTGAATGTTAATTACTCGCTTAATGTATAATTAAATAGCATGCCTCCTTCACCTCCAACAATGAGATTTAATCCTGATGTATTACCAGTCAATTTCCCAATAGTAAATTCACTATTCCCCTGAAGGGGAAATCCTTCTTGAATTTTGCCATCCGGATCAATCAAATATATTTGATTATTCATCGCATCAGTCACACCAATCTTTTTCAATTGGTTTGAAAAAGTATAAATTGCAGGGTGATTTAATAAGGAACGATTAAACTTCCTGTTAAATAATCTTTTCCCCTGTTCATTCATAACAGTAAGTTCATTACCATCAACAAAAATAAAATCCGGAATTGAATTACCATCAAGATCATCAACAATGAAAAAATGTTTCTCACTAAAACTTGCTGTTTTCTTCTCTTCTATATTGCCATTTAGGAAAATATAAAACACTTTTCCGTTCTTGTCGGTAAAAACAAATTTAGGCTGTCCGTCAAGATTTAAATAAACCGGATTCCGGGAGTTTTTAAAGTAAGAAGAAACTGAAATACGTTCTTGTCCCTGCCGGTTTTGAATATAAATTCCGGTCTTATCTTTAAAGACAATATAATCCTTACTACCTACCTTAAAATGTTGAATTGGTGTTGATACTTCACTTTCTGTTTTATCAAATTCCCACCCCTGTAATGATTTTCCTTCATGATTAAAGGCATAGATTTTATAATCTGCTCCGGCAACAAAATAACGATAGTTCCGGTTTTTGTCATAATCAAATACTGTAACTCCATTAGTTGCCTGTGCTGGCAGTGTAATCGGGAAATCTGCCACATTATTACCATTTCTGTCTAAGAGGTAAACCTTGTCTTTAGTATTAAATAAATATTGTAACCGACCATTCCTGTAGTAATCTATCTGATGAATTTCTGACAATATTTCCCCAGTCAAAGGTACACTCCATCTCACTCTTCCGGCAGAAGTAACCTGGTGAAGGTTATTTTGTGTATCCTGAATAAGAATATCCTTTTCATTTGGAATTGTATGATTAACCATCAATTGAGGTTTTATAGAAATGTTGCTTCCAACAACGCTTTGCCAGGTTGTTTTTGCGTCTTCGCTCTGTTCAGCCTGATATGAAATTGACATATTTGAGAGGTAATTTGTCTTACCTCTCTGAAATTGCCAGTTAATCCTATCGAACTTTCGAACATGCTCTTCCGCTTCATTTATAGAAAACAAAATCGATTCTGCCAACAAATGATTACGATAACTAAAAATCTTATTAATATCCACGTATACATTAATATTTGCCCGATTCTGAGTTTGCTGTCTGTATTTTTGATATTTAATGTCTTTTCCCAATGTTGATCCGGTCATCATTTGTCGTAAATAGTCATGTAAGCCTGATTCAGTATTTGCAAATACCAT
>DASRQG010000391.1:0-5985 GCA_035645995.1 Mariniphaga sp.
TTTGTCCTAAATATAATCTTTATGGTGTTTTGGCTGTTGGCCCGGCCAAAGTATATGCTTCTTTCATTAATTCCTCTGCTGGCAG
This sequence comes from Mariniphaga sp., assembly GCA_035645995.1. Classification (GTDB taxonomy): domain Bacteria; phylum Bacteroidota; class Bacteroidia; order Bacteroidales; family Prolixibacteraceae; genus Mariniphaga. Next base: position 86 of record DASRQG010000391.1, read on the forward strand.
GGTGGAGCATTATTGGCCGTTACATACAGCTGAAAGAGCAGACAACAGATCAGGAAGGTATCCGGATAATGTCGTATAATGTGCATCATTTCCGTGGAAATAAAAATGATTCACAGAAACAGACTTCCGATGAAATTATAAAGTTTATTAACCAACAAAAACCTGATATTCTTTGTCTTCAAGAGGCACGGCTCCGACAAAATAAAATATTTAATCTGGCACAAACAGTTGATGAACTCGAATTTATTAATCATTACCAATATGCCCGTACAAGCAGTACCTTTGGTTCTGTTACCATGTCAAAGTTCCCGATCCTGCAGATGAATGAAATTCGTTTCGAAAACTCAAGAAACATTACCATATACACCGACATACTAATAAATTCAGATACTGTGAGAGTTTTTAATGTGCACCTTCATTCATATGGCATTGACCCGAAAGATTTTAATATAATTGATTCAGGAGTAACCAATGAAAAGGATCTGGAGGAAGCACGTGTAATGGGTTCAAAATTAAGAACGGGCTTCCGGATGAGGGCAAGCCAGGTTGAAACCATCAGAAAACTTATTGAAGAATCACCCTTTCCTGTTATCCTCTGTGGTGACCTGAATGATACACCGGTTTCTTATTCATATCAGCAACTGAAAGGGGATCTTAAGGATGCTTTTGTGAGCTCGGGTAAAGGAGTTGGGCAGACTTATATTAATAAACTCCCTTCGTTGCGCATCGATTACATCTTCCATGATCAAATTTTTAAATCATATGGTTTTAAAACCCACAATTTCAGAATGTCCGACCATTTGCCTGTCTCGGCTATGCTGGTAAAAAAAACCGAGTAACCATCAATATCCTTAATAATTATATGATTTTTTCTTTTCCGGGTTGCATATAAGAGACAAGAATATCCTTCAAATGAAAGCTTTCCGTCGATGGTCACTCAAAATGTACGTTTAACTCGTGATTTTATTGAAGTTACAAATTCGAAAGCAGGTCTGTGGCGGTAACCTTGTCTTTTTTAAGCTGTTCGGTTAATTCCTCGATACCATTAAACTTCTGTTCTTCTCTGATCTTACTTACAAAAACCAGGGTGATCTCTTTGTTGTAGATGTCTCCCGTGAAGTTGAATATATGTACCTCGATACTTCGGTTGTCAGCATTTTTATTAAAAGTTGGCCTGCTGCCAATGTTTAGCATCCCCTGATAGTTTTGGCCCTCCAATTTTACTTCCACAGCATACACACCATATCCCGGTATTAATTTGGATGGATCTGATGCTTCTATATTTGCTGTTGGAAAACCCAGCTTGCGTCCTACACGATTACCTTCCACAACAGTTCCATGCAATGTGTACCGGTAACCCAGGTAACGGTTTGCTTTTTCGATATTTCCATTTTGAAGCGACTCACGTATGCGTGTAGAGCTTACATTGGATGCATCAATCAATAGTGCGTCAAGTTTCTCTATAATAAAGCCATAATTGTCTGCACATGTTTGTAAGTACTCAAAGCTGCCTTCCCTGTTTTTGCCAAATCGGTGATCATAGCCAATAACAAGGCAATGGGTGTTGATTTTATCCACCAGAATATTCTTTACAAACTCCGCATAGGTGAGTTCTGAAAAACTTTTGGTGAATGGGAATACAATTAAATGATCAATTCCTGACGCTGCAAATAATGCTTTTTTTTCTTCCAGCGTTGTTAATAACCGCAGGTTTGTTTCATTCGGCCTGGTTACAAGTCGCGGATGAGGATGAAAGGTAAAAATGACCGATTCACCATCATGGGTGTCTGCAAAATCTTTTAATTTCGAAATAACTTTCTGGTGCCCAAGGTGTACGCCATCAAAAGTGCCAATGGTAACCACGGGATTTACTGCCTTAAACTGATCAATGTTGGTATGTATTTTCACAATTCTCCTTTGAAATCAACGAACATAAAACTTTTTCCTGAAATGAAATACAAGATAAGAGAAAAGTTGCAGACTGTTTCAATTCTTTAAATAATGTTATTTTCTATAGAGGATGCATTGAGAATAATGTAATTTTATAATTTTACACCCCATATTATAAAAAACAAAAAATTGGAGGGGTACTTACTACCTTTAAGTCCGGGCCTCCGTTGAAATTTGGCACATAATGTTATTCATTCGGAGGAAAATGTATATGTTTACAAACTTAAGTTAGAAGAAATTACTAATGAATCTTACCAGGTTAATCATTACGGGGATGCTTACAGGCATGATTGCAGTGGGATGTAGTAAAAAAGAGGGACGCTTTTCGTTGACCGGAAAGATTACCCATGCCGAAGGACAGACTATATACCTTGAAGAGCTGCAGGTTGCCAGCACCAAACCTTTAGACTCTGTTAAAATCAATAAAAAGGGTGAATTTATTTTTTACGGGGAGACTAACAGTCCGGCTTTTTATCTGCTGAAACTTAATCCTACAAAATTTATTACGCTTCTAATCGATTCACTGGAAGAAGTCAGGATTGAAGCAGATGCTGCCAACTTCGGCAGGAACTATACAGTGGAAGGATCTGAAGGCTCAGCACAGGTTAAAATTTTAAACGATCATTTCCTGCATACCAAGAAAAAACTGGATTCTCTTCAGTCATTAAGGAATATGTACAGTGGAAATCCTGATTATGAACAGCAGAACAGGCAGTGGGGTATGATGGTCGATTCTATCAAGGATGATCAGGTTGAATTTTCAACCCGGTTTGTGATGGAACACCCGTTTTCATTGGCAAGCGTTCTTGCTGTTTATCAAAAATTCGACGATAACGAATACATTATAAACGATTTGCACACCATCCGGGTGGCTGCCTCTGCATTGAATTCGGTATATCCAAATTCAGGCCATGTGAAGGCGTTATATCAAAATACCCTCGACCTTATGAAACAGGAGCAGTCGATCAAGTTGCGACAAATGGTGCTGGAACAGGGGGAGAATAGTCCTGATATAGTGTTGCCTACTCCCGAAGGGAATGAGGTTGCCCTTTCTTCATTAAGGGGGAAGGTTGTATTGTTGCATTTCTGGTCGGCACTCGATAAAAATTCCCGGATTCAAAATGAAGCATTGGTGGAAGCCTACCGGAAATATAAAAACAAAGGCTTTGAAATTTATCAGGTAAGCGTTGATGACAACCGGATTGAATGGGTGGATGCAATTGATCAGGATAACCTTTCGTGGATCAATGTTGGTGACATGGAAGGCAGTAATTCAGCACTGCTGCTTTATAATATCCAAAATGTTCCTTCCAATTATCTGATTGGGCCTGAAGGAGAAATTCTTGCAAAAAATCTTGCAGGACAAAATCTTAATAAAACATTATCCCAGGTTCTAAATTAAGCTGCTATCAGCTAAATAATGTAACAGTTTTGCCGGAAAAAAATAAAATATACTTTATTTCAGATGTGCATTTGGGTGCACCCGCGTTAACCAATAATAAACAGCGTGAATTGCTGTTTGCCGGTTGGCTCGATGATATTAAACACGATGTGGCAGAACTTTACCTGGTAGGCGACATCTTCGACTTCTGGTTCGAGTACAAAAAGGTGGTTCCACGTGGTTTTACCCGTATCCTTGGCAGGCTTGCCGATTTAACCGACTCGGGTATTCCGGTTCATTTTTTTACCGGAAATCACGACCTCTGGGTTTTTGATTACCTGAAAGAGGAAACCGGGTTGATGATTCATTATGACGAATTGATTACCACTATCCGGGGGAAAAAGTTTTATATAGCTCATGGTGATGGGCTTGATCCCGACGATAAAGGATACCTGTTTCTTAAGAAAGTGTTTTCCAATAAGAAACTTCAATGGATTTTTGCCAGGTTGCATCCAAATTTTGCTTTCAACCTTGCACATCGCTGGTCTAAATCAAGCAGGCTTTCTAAATTGAATCGTCTAGAAGAATTTAATGTTAAGAATGAAAATATGTATCGGTTTGCCGAAAATTATCTTGAGACAGAATGGATTGATTATTTTATCTTTGGCCACCGACATCAAATGGCTGATGTTGAACTAAAGGGGTCATCGAGAATGATTTTGCTGGGCGACTGGATTAAAAATTTCTCGTATGGTGTTTTCGATGGAAATACATTCACCCTTAAAAAATTTGAATAAAGAATAAGTTGAAGCGTATTATGGCAAAAAATATTTTTACCAGAATAGTAGGAACAGGAAGTTACCTGCCTCCCAAAATTGTTAAAAACAGTCATTTTTTGAACAATAAGTTCTATGACGCAGCCACCCGGCAACCGTTCGATAAATCGAATGAAGAAATTATAAGCAAATTTAAAGATATTACTCATATTGAAGAACGCCGGTATGTAAAAGAGGGACAGGTTACTTCCGATCTGGCTGTTCATGCTGTTAAGGATGCTTGTGAATCGGCAGAAATAGATATGGAAAGCCTGGACTTTCTGATCGTTGCACATAACTTTGGAGATATAGCTGACGGAAATGTGCGTAGCGATATGCTTCCCGGTCTCGCCAACAAGGTGAAAGCGAAACTTAAGATTAAGAATCCACAAACTATTTGCTACGACGTTATCTCGGGTTGCCCGGGTTGGACGCAGGCTATGATTGTTGCCGACGCATTTGTGAAAAGCGGATACGGAAAACGGGGTGTTGTTGTTGGTGCCGATGTGCTGTCAAGAATATCTGATCCCCACGATCGCGACTCAATGATTTATGCAGATGGTGCAGGTGCTACCCTTGTTGAAGCTGTTGAGAGTGATGAGCCTGTAGGTATTATTTCCCATGCAAGCCGCTCTGATTCTGCTTCTCATTCAAACCTTCTTGTACTCGGAGGCTCTAACAATCCTGATTATGAAGGCAGTGAGCAGTGGATAAAGATGGAAGGCCATAAAGTCTATATTTATGCCATTAAAACAGTTCCTGCTGTTGTTAAGGAGAGTATTGAAAAGGCTGGTATTCATTTATCCGATGTTAAGAAGGTTCTGATTCATCAGGCTAATGAGAAAATGGATGAGGTAATCCTTAGTGGTGTATTTAAACTCTATGGTATCAAGGAAGTTCCCGAAGGAATCATGCCTATGAGTATCCGTTATCTGGGTAACTCTTCTACTGCTACCGTACCTACTCTGCTCGACCTGATTATGAAAGGGAAAATAGAAAATCAGGAAATTAACAAGGGCGACTATGTGGTACTGTGCTCAGTAGGTGCCGGCATGAATATAAATTCCATCGTATATAAGTGGTAATGCTTTTTCGGCTGTCTCCGGCTTAAAAAGAAACATTATGGCTAAATTGAGGCGGTTTTTTAACGTTCCAAAATTTAATCGTAATGGATAGCTTGTCTTTTTACCTGATTATCGGCTTTGTATCACTTCTTGCAATTACGTTTGTTATTCTTATATCCTATAGAAACAGCAAGAGTAAATCAAGGCTGTTGTTGGAATTTGCTAATAAGGAAAAACAACTCGAAGAACTCCGTCTTAACGCTGAGAACCAGTTGCTGGTTTCAGTGGAACGTTATTCTGCATTGAAAGAAGATGCCGGTAAAAAGCAGGACGAAATTAACAGGTTGCGGGAGGATAATCTGATGTTGTATGGCAGGCTCGAAAATATGAAGGCTGTCAATGATAACCTGCAGGAGAAACTTGATGCCCAAAAATCAGAACTTGAATCGCTTCAGAAAAAATTTACCGTCGAATTTGAAAACATTGCTTCCAAAATCCTGAAGCAGAACACAGAAGATTTTGCAGTCGCCAATCAAAAAAACCTTGGTGATGTACTGACCCCGCTCAAGGAAAAAATTCATCTCTTTGAGAAGAAAGTGGATGAAACTTATGAGAAAGGGTTAAAGGATCAGACTGATTTGAAAGCAGAACTGAAAAAGCTGTATGAGCTGAACCATCGTATGAGCACTG
>DASRQG010000392.1:0-3525 GCA_035645995.1 Mariniphaga sp.
GCAGTAGCTCCTGATCCTGAAATAAAATCACATCCATTAGGAACCAATGTCGGAATAGGTGTGGTAAAAACGCTGGCATGATGTGGTGTCATTACCCCAATACAATTAGGGCCAATTAGACAAGCTTGATGCTCATCAACAACACGTGCAAGTTCCTTTTCCACCAATTTTCCTGATTCTCCTAGTTCTCCGAATCCTGCAGAAATTACTATTATAGCTTTTGTGTTTTTTTGTGAAACTAATGTTTTGGTAATTTGCAGTCAAAACTGTGCCGGTACAGCAAGTATAGCTAAATCAACCTGAGGCAATTCATCAGTCTTAGAATAGGATTTGATACCCTGCACTACTTTTTCGCGATGATTGACAACATATAATTGCCCCTTGAAATTCTGTTCTAAAAGATTTTTAACTAACTTCCCTCCGGGCTTCATTATATTGTTAGATGCCCCAATAACGGCTATACTGTCGGGGTTGAAAAGTTTTTCATTTATCATTCGACATTGTAAATTTTCTATAAAAATAAGTATTTTCGAATCATCTGCACCAGATGTGTTTCATTCATTACAAGCAGTTATAATGTAATAGCATAATATCCACTTAATTATCATCATGTCGGAAACAAAGAATCAAAAAATAGTAATAATATCCAACTTGATCGAAGAAGATCTTAATTTATTAATGCATGGGCTGTTGCTTGCTAAAAAATTCAGAAAGGAGGTGTTAGTTGTACAGCATCTAAACAGAAAAAATAAAAAAAACTCTATACTTTTAGAAAGAACATTAAGCAACCTGCTGAACTCTATAAGGGAAAAAAATCCGGAGTTGTCTATCACCTCATTAATTTCTAAAATCAATTATGATGAATTTCCGCAGGTATTAGCAGATGATTATGAAGCGATATTGATTTTAGCATCGAGCTTAAAATATAAGAAATTTGCTACTGCTGTTTCCAATAGTCCTGTGCCCTTTCTTTTTATAAATCCCGGCCTCTCAGAATCATCATATAAAAATATCGTATTCCCGCTTGACCTGAGAAAAGAAAATGCTGATACTACCTTATGGTGCTCCTGGTTTGGAAGGTTTTGCAACTCAAATATAGCAGTGGTTGTTGCAAATGACAAAGATACAGATTCAAAAAGACAGGTACACCATAATTTATTGTTCGCCAAGAAGTTATTCCAGAAGTCTGCAATTAACTACAAACTGTACAAAGGGCAAAGAACCAGCCTTTTTAATAGCTTTGAAGCTTCAGATTATGCCATAAATTCTAAAGCTGATATGTTAATCCTACTGGGAAGTTCAACCATTACTCCACTTGACTGGCTAATTGGATTGCCGGAAAGGAAAATCATTAAAAAAGCAGGTAAAATGCCTGTTTTGCTAGTGAATCCTCGACGCGATAATTATATTTTATGCGACTGATATTAAAAATGTATTTGTCAAATTTCATTTAAAAGGTTTAAATTTGTGATTTTATAACCAAAAAATAGTAATTCAATTAAGGCTAAACAATGAGAAAGGACCCAACAAACTCGAAAGGATGGCATGTTGTTACTACCCGATCACGGGCTGAAAAGAAAGTTTATTCAAATTTATTAAGGCAAAATATCGAATCTTTTTTACCATTACAGAAAAGGCTAAGGCAATGGAAGGATCGAAAGAAATGGGTTGAAACTCCTGTTATATCAGGATATTGCTTCGTGAACATTGAACCCAAAGAATATGAAAAAGTTCTTCGCACAGAACATGTTGCAGGCTTCATTCGATTTGAGGGTAAACCTGCAAGAATCCCTAATCTACAAATAGATTACCTGAAAAAAATGCTTAACCAGTCTGATTTTGAGGTAGAGGTTTCGCAGGAAAACTTTAAACCTGGTAAAAGAGTTGAAATTGTTGAAGGTCCTCTGATAGGACTGCAGGGTGAATTACTTAGTTACAGGGGAAAAGATCGCTTTATGCTAAGAATTGAACAAATGAATACAATGTATTCCGTAGAAATAACAGCTGAAAAAATTACGGCAGTCCCAAATACATAAAACATCCAACTCACATAAATAAAACTCCCTAATATTTCCTGAATATGCTCTGAGTAAATTTCACTGGTGCAGATTATGCCCTAAAGGTTATGCTTTAAAGAAAATTGGTTTAAGTATTTAAGATCACTTCATTTTCTACCTATGCCCTATTGGTAGCACAAACAAGTGGTACCAGTTTATTAAGCACCGGCATTTGCCTATAAATTATCAGGAAGTGTAAAGTAAAAAATGGTACCAGATGTGGCTTCATCATTTTTGAGACTTTCTCTTGATTCAACCCAAATCTTGCCCCTGTGTTTTTCAATAAATTCTTTACATAAAATCAATCCAAGTCCAGTTCCTTTTTCGTCTTGGGTTCCTTTAGTTGATAATGTTTCATCTATTTTAAATAATTTATCAACTTTTCCCGTAGGGATACCAACTCCATTATCTTCTACGGAAACTATAGTTGTTGATGTTTCCTTCCATGCTTTTACTGTTACCTTGCCTCCCTGATGTGTAAATTTGATGGAATTAGAAATCAGGTTACGCATGACAGTACTAATCATATCATAATCACCAAATACTTCCAGCCTTTCCGGCATTACATTCTCAATAGTTATAGATTTAAGCGAAGCAGCGTCAGAAAATAACATCTCTACTTCGTCCACCAATTCCTTGAAATCAAATTTTGCAGGATTAAAAACAATCCGTCCCGTTTGCGACTGTGACCACTCCATTAGGTTCATTAGCAGATCCATTGCGGCGTTTGAGGATTGATGAATGATTTCTGCAAATCTTGAAATTCCATCATATTTCTTCATCTCAATATGTTCCATTAGTATACTACTAAAGCCGATAATAGAATTAAACGGGCTCTTAAGGTCATGAGCTATGATTGAGAAGAATTTATCTTTAGTAGCATTAAGCTTACTTAATTCAACATTTTGTCTTTTAATTTGTCGTGATCTATTGGCAATTTTAAAATAAGATAGTGCCAGAAGATATAAAAGGAAACTTATAATCAGGCCACTTACAAACACTATAATAACGTTAAGGTGAAATGAAGTAACACGATGCTTCCTTGAAAATACAAGTAACCACTGTTTACCATTAAATTCTACCGGCCTGGTAATTGTCAGAGGAGATGGACCTACTGAATTTTCAGCATTGTTTACCTGACTGTCGTACAATAGTGAATTAATCGAAAGGCTGTCATCATATATCTGCAACCTCACTCTTTCGTGATTTGTTTCATCCCACAATCCCAATATACCCCTCATTAAATCCCGCATCCGATAAGGGCTATAAACCCATCCCTTGATAGCAGCCCGGCGTTCTTCAACACTTGTTGCAGGCATGTGAGGATCATAATAGGGAACATACATTAAAGTTCCTGCCTGCAAATCGACCCCTGTTTCCTGAACCAAGCCAACTTTTCCTGATAACATTGCAACATTATTATCACGCGATAACTCCATTGCTTTTCTTCTAATTGGCTCAGAAAACA
>DASRQG010000393.1:0-12613 GCA_035645995.1 Mariniphaga sp.
TAAGAATCCTTAAATTTTTTCATTCGGGATTCCCGGAAATCAAGTTGCTGAGCAGTAACCATACTGGTTACAAGTAGTAAGAACAAAACAAAAGTAAAGTTTTTCATGTGTGTTTTTAATTAATAAAACAATAGAGAATTATTACAAGGTCTACTAGATCGTTCTTGTCAGAGTATCAGTTGTTTCTCATAAGTGTTAGGGGTTAACAGGGTGTAGGTTCAGATGCTTAATTTACAAGTAATATGTTTATTGAGAATTATTGTTCTGTTTTCATCTGGAACGAACCCAGATTGGTTACTTCATAATCAGCCAGACTAAACCGAATGCCGGAATTGGAATCTACCTTCGTAACCTGCATAATCGATTTCTCTTTACTTTGTTTATCAATAGTACTTACCTCCATCATGTATCCCCATGGAATTCCTCTGGAATATAAACTGGTTTTAAATAATGTGCTGAAAAAATCAGTCGTATTCATCTTCAGATCTTTCGTAATCCAAATTTCTGATTCAGTTTCTTCATCACTGTATCTGTATTCCTCGCATTTATATCCGGCAATGTTTTTGGTACGTCCTGTTTTGGTTACATTAGGATTTAGTAAATATGATTCAGGAGTCTCTTCAATTGTTTCATCCTGATAAGCTTCCCCGATAGAAGAGAAAAAAGCTCCCATTCCGTATACTATGCCTTTTTTCTCACCGTTTTCCTCGTTTAGAATAATTGTTGCACCATTTTCTGCATCAATAATAAACATCCCTTGCTGCGATTCTCCTATATTGCCTGAAACCATTTCGTATGCCATGCTTTTCGAATCAGGATTAAGGTGTGTTATAAATTGGCCTTCACTTTCTTTACTACCATCCTTATTGTATGATTCAACTTGCATTTCAATCAGATAATTAAAACTATAGCTGTCTGCCACAGGCACCGGTTCTCCCGAAACCCCTATTCCCTTAAGAATGTTTTGCATCCGTTCCTGACGAGCCTTGTCTGCTTGTTCCCTGCTTGTGGTGCCTGAAGTTTCTTCTGTTTGAGCAGGCTCCAGACTTTCTTCGATTTTGTCGAGCTGATTGTCAATAACCTGATCGACCTTTTTCTCAGCTCTTTCTTCTACTTTTTCTTCAACTTTTTGCTGTACTTTATCCTGCAGCTTTCGCAGAAGGCGTTGACTACTTGCCGGTTGGGCAATTGTGATCGCAAATAAGAGTAATAGTGGAAATTTGAATAGCGTTTTCATTTTACTTAAATTTCATAGTTTGATACTGTACGTTATAACAAAATTCGGATAAAAAAGTGTTCTACGCAAATAAATTTTTTGAGTATTTTTTTACTTTATTTACTGAGTTTGAAAGTTTTTGATTGGTCATGACAGCGCAGGATAGAAAATTATAAAAGGAAATTTATCTTTGATTTATTCTTTAAACAATAAAAAGTATGAGTGTGCATAATTTTCTTGCTTTTGATATAGGTGCTTCGAGTGGAAGAGCTATTCTTGGAACTTTAAATAACAAGGTATTAACATTAACTGAGGTACATCGTTTTAAGAATGAGATGACCTGTATTCATGGAAGTTATTATTGGAATATTTTTCGTCTGTTTGAAGAGTTAAAAAAAGGCCTTAAGAAGTGTATTACTCAGTTAAAGGTTATGCCGGAATCAGTTGGTATTGATACCTGGGGGGTCGATTATGCTTTGGTTGCTGAAGATGGCAGAATTTGCGGGTTACCATATGCATATCGGGATCACCGGACAGATAATATAATGGAAAAATTCTTTGAAATATATTCAGAAAAAGATACTTATGCATCTACCGGAATACAATTTATGCAGTTTAATTCCTTGTTCCAATTATATTCTTCAGTAACCAAAAATGATCCTATATTGCAAATTGCTGAGAAGCTATTATTTACACCTGATGCGCTAAGTTACTTATTTACAGGCGTTGCAAAGAATGAATATACAATAGCCAGTACTTCTCAACTTCTAAAACCGGGCAAACCGGAATGGGCGTATAATTTATTTGAAATAGCCGGTATTCCTAAAAAACTGGCAGGAGACATTGTGAGTCCCGGAACCATATTAGGAAATTTATTGCCGGAGATCGATAAGCAAACCGGATGTGGAAGTATACCTTGTATTGCTGTAGCATCACATGATACTGCATCTGCTGTGGTTTCGGTACCTGCCCTGGAAGATAATTGGGCATTTCTAAGTTCAGGTACTTGGTCACTCCTGGGAATAGAAACTGGCTCTCCTGTTATCTCGGAAAAATCTCAGGAAATGAATTTTACCAATGAAGGTGGTGCAGAAAGTACTACCCGATTTCTGAAAAATATTATGGGCATGTGGCTTATTCAGGAATGTAAAAGGATTTGGGATAAGGAAATGGAACTTTCATGGCAGGAGATTGTAAATCTTAGTAAGTCAGTAACACCTTTCAAGCATATTATAAATCCTGACGCAACGGTATTTTTAAATCCTGAAAATATGCCGGTAGCTATTCAGAATTATTGCCGCGATAGCAATCAGCCGATACCTCAGACAAAAGGTGAAATTGCGAGATGTATATATGATAGTCTGGCGCTCAAATATAAATACACGATCGGGCAAATAGAAGAAGCCACTGGGAGAAAAATTGATAAACTTCACGTTATTGGTGGCGGTGCTAACAATGAAATGCTCAATCAGTTGACCGCAAATGCCATTGGAATTCCTGTAATTACCGGACCTGTTGAGGCAACAGCTATTGGAAACCTGATGATGCAGGCTAAGGCTTTGGGAATTGTTGGTACACTGTCAGATATCAGAAATATAGTTAAACAATCATTTGAGGTTAAAACTTTATTGCCTGTGACTGATGAGTCATGGGATAAGGCATATAATAAATTTAAAAGCATACTTTAATTAAATCGATGGTCTAATTGCTTATTTGTTTAAAATTATAGATTTTAACATTAAACAAAATAAGTGAATCAATGTTTTATTAGCAGCTGTTTTCTGAAAAGTTAAATTGCCTGCAAATGAACAATATTGGATATTCAATACGTGATCTGGAGGTACTGTCCGGTATAAAAGCTCATACGATCAGGATATGGGAAAAACGATATCACCTGCTTGAGCCTGAACGTACTCCTACCAACATACGTCTTTACAACGATGATGACCTGCGCCGAATGTTGAATGTATCTATTTTAGTCAGAAATGGCTTTAAAATTTCTAAGGTCGCTCAATGGGATGATGAAGTTATTAATCGGGAAGTCCTTGATTTAGCGGAAAAAAATGCCTCAACCTCGGGTTATATCGACCGGCTGATATTGTATATGGTTAATTTTAATAACGACAAATTTGTTAACCTGATAAATGGGATTATTGATGAGTATGGTTTGGAAGATGCTGTAGCAAAAGTATTCTTTGAGTTTTTTGTAAAAGTAGGAGTGTATTGGCAAGTAGGTTCTGTTTTTCCCGCTCAGGAACATTATGTATCCAATATTATTAGGAATAAAATCATTGCCGAAACCGACAGGCTCACATCAACTTCTAAAAAAAGAGCTACAATCTTATTTTTCCTTCCCGACAGAGAGCTGCACGAGGTAAGTCTTCTCTTTTATAATTATCTTGCCAAAAAAATGGGTTATGAAACCATATATCTTGGCCAATATTTACCATGGAATGATCTGGAAAAAATGAAAAAGCAGGTAAATCCGGATTATATATTTACAGCATTTATTAACGCTTTTCCAAAAGAAGAGCTGGAAGCATATCTTCAAACACTAAAACAACTATTTGGTGATAAAAAGATTTTCGTTACAGGTTGGCAATTACAGTTACAACAACCAGAGATACCACGAAATGTTAAGGTTATTATGGATTATCATGATTTTAAAAGATATCTGAAATAAAAATTCAGATACTCATTTTGTGGATAATGATTTACATTTTTATCTTTAAATAGTATTGAAATGAATGAGGCATTTACATTAACAACTCCGGCATTGTTGTTTTCGGCAGTTTCCCTTATACTGTTGGCTTATACCAATCGTTTTGTAGCTTATACTACGGTAATCCGAAATCTTTATAAGCAGTATAAGGAAAGCCCTACAACGGTTCTGAAAGGACAGATAGAAAACCTGCGTAAGCGGCTTTATTTGATTCGTACAATGCAAATTTTTGGTGTGGCCAGTTTATTTTTATGTGTTGCAACAATGTTTCTTATATTTATCGGATCCAGAATTATAGCAGCTTATATGTTTGGAATAGCTTTAATTTTATTATGCATTTCATTAGCTATTTCACTCCACGAAATTCATATTTCTGTTAAATCAATGGAACTTCATTTAAGTAATATGGAAAAGGAATAGTTTGTTATATGTTTTTCCTGTCTTTATAAGTAATTCTTTTTATACAACTATCAAAATTGTTTTTTTTAGCTGAAGAGTATGACTATTTTTCGTCTACTCTGTTTTCCGGTAGCTCCATATAGCCATGCTTAAAAAGAAAATACCCAATACGGTAAGGCCGGTAAATTCTTTTAACAAGTCTGCAAAATCCGATCCTTTTAAAATTACCTGCCTCATGATACGCATGAAATAATAAACGGGATTTAAATGGTTGATGGTTTGTGCCCAATCCGGCATACTTTCAACAGGTGTAAAAATTCCTCCCATCAGAATGAATATCAACATAAAAAAGAAATTCATAAACATGACTTGCTGCTGTGTATGGGCGATGGTTGATATAAACAGGCCAAGTCCAAGAATTCCTGCCAAATACAGTCCTGCAAAACCAAATAATAAGAGCAGGCTTCCGTTAACAGGAAGGTTAAAAACAATCCATGCAATAGTAAGGCCAAAAGCAAGCTCTATCAATCCTATAATCCAAAACGGAATTAGTTTACCGATTATAAACTGGTATTTTTTAATGGGTGTAACATTTAATTGTTCTGAAGTGCCTAATTCTTTTTCACGTACCAGATTTAAGCCGGACATAAACATTCCAATGATGGTTACTAATACCGAAAGAATACCAGGTGCCATGTACCATTTATAATCAAGATTATCATTGTACCAATACCTTTCATGCACGTTGATTTGTGCAAGCTGATTGGAATTACTCACTTTAACTTGTTCTGCCATGATATCTCTGTTTACCTGATGTATGATTTGTGATGAATATGAATAAATTAGTTGAGCCGTGTTCCCTTCCATAGCATCTACTAAAAGCTGGACTTTTGCTGTATTACCTCTGATTAATGATTTTTCCAAACCCGAAGGAACTACCAGTACAATATCAGTACTCCCTTCCAGTAACAGCTCTTCGGCCATTGTAGGATGTTGCATCGCATTATTGAGGTTAAAAAAGGTAGAACCGTCAAATTTTGAAACCAACTGGCGTGATGTTTCCGACATATCATTATCTACCACTGTTAGTTTAATTTCTTTAACATCAAAAGTAGCAGCAAATACGAGTACTAACAACTGCATCAACGGAACCCAAAACATCATGGGCAACAAGGTTTTGTTTCTCAATATTTGCCTGAATTCTTTTTGCAATATGTATTTTATGGTTTGCATTACAGTAGCCTTTAAACTAATGATAAATCATCTTTTAATTCTTATAATCAATCTGTTTGGTGTTTTTGCATTTTTTTATTCCAACCGGATTTTAAACCTTTTTACACTAACAGCAATGAGCAACAATGTCATCCCTCCAAGTACAGCCGTTTCTTGCCAGACATATTGAATTCCAATTCCTTTTAGCATGATTGACCTGATTATTTCGATAAAATAACGTGCAGGCATTATATAGCTGAGTACTTGTAATATTTTGGGCATGTTCTCAATCGGAAAAATAAAACCAGATAAAATTATTGTTGGCAGCATTAGAGCAATTAATGAAATGAACATCGCCACCATTTGATTTTTTGCAACAGTTGATATAAATATTCCAAGACATAATGCCATTGTAGTAAACAAAATGGTTTCTAATAACAAGAGCCCAAAACTACCTGCAATAGGGACTCTAAACACTAAATTGCCTATAAATATGATGACAAAAGCGTTTATAATCGAAAGTAAAAGATAGGGAAAAACTTTTCCTGCAATTATTTGAAATGGATGTAATGGAGATGCCAGCAATATTTCCATCGTACCTGTTTCTTTTTCTCGTGTAATGGAAACCGAAGTCATAAGAGCAGAAACTAACATCAGAATTAAAGCCATGGTGCCGGGTACAAATTGATAGGAACTTTTCATTTCTTCATTGAAAAACATTCTTACTTCAGATTGTATCTGTAAAGGCATTCCTTTATTTTGATTCATTTTAACTACATAATCATTTATGATTCCAGTAGTGTAGGTAGTGACCAATCGTGCCAGATTTGGATCAGAAGCATCTGCTATTAATTGGATGTTTGCCCTGCCTTCTTTTAAAAGTTTTTGAGCGAAATTATTTTCAAACACAATGATTTCCCTTATATATCCTTTTTTTAAAATTTGATCAATACTGTTAATACTTTCCAGATTTTCATCCAGTATAAAATAACCCGATGAACGGACTTTATTGATAAGTTCTGCCGTCACTTCATCTTTCGATTCATCATAAATGGCTATAGGAACATCACTTATCTCATTTTTTATAACTGTGCCGAAAATCAGGAGTTGTGTAATAGGTATTCCAAATAGAATAAGCATGGAACGTGTATCCCGGAAAATATGATAGAATTCTTTTTTTATAAATGCTTTTAGCTTTTTCATTCGCTTAATAAATATGATTACCGGGCAATGGAAACAAAAACTTCATTAATCGTTTTTACACCAAATTGAATTTTTAAGTTTGTCGGTGAATCGAGGGCCTCTATTTTTCCGGCATCCATAATTGATATTCTGTCGCAGTATTCTGCTTCGTCCATATAATGAGTAGTAACAAATACAGTTGTTCCATTTGCTGCAGTTTCATAAATCAGATCCCAGAAACGCCTTCGGGTAATAGGATCCACACCTCCGGTAGGCTCATCAAGAAAGATGATTTTTGGATCGTGTAACAATGCCACTGAGAAGGCAAGTTTTTGCTTCCATCCTAAAGGAAGGCTTCCTATTAATTTATTGCGGGCATGTTCCATTTCAAGATTTTTTAAAAGAGCAGTTTCTTTTCTTTTTCTTTCCTCTCCTTTAATTCCATAAATTCCACCATAGAAACGTATATTTTCAGAAACCGTGAGGTCTTCGTAGAGACTAAATTTCTGGCTCATGTACCCAATATTCTGTTTAACTTTTTCCTGTTCCTTATAGATGTCATATCCTGCTACCCTGACATCTCCTGAAGTAGGAGCGGAGAGACCACATAAAATCCTGATAGTAGTTGTTTTTCCGGCTCCGTTAGCACCCAGGAAACCAAATATTTCACCTTTCTTTACCTCAAATGTCAAATTATCATTGGCTGTAAATGAGTCAAATTTCTTTACGAGATTCTTTACTTCAATTATTTTTTCCATTTTCGGAATGTTTTATTACTTTGAGTACTTAATGTTTAATACCTTTAGTCATTTCTCTTTTATTTCATAAGATTAATAAACACATCTTCAATACCCGGCATTATCTTTTTAATTTTGATGTTGGTGTGTTTCATAGCCTGAAGGTAATTTTCCAGTTCTTTTGCATTTGTGCTGTCAGGTGTGCTTGTTAGATGTATAAATTGTCCGAAGGCAAATACCGATTCTGCTTTATTATATTTTCGAAGGTCAAGAATTAGTTTGTAAATATTTTCAGCCGATATCCGATATAAATCTGATGAAAACCTGCTTGTAATTGCATTTGGTGTATCTACATCCAAAATTTGCCCGTTTTGAATAAGCGCTACCCTGTCGCAAAGAGTTGCTTCATCCATATAAGGTGTTGAAACAAAAATGGTGATTTCTTTTTGTTGCAGGTTTTTAAGCATTTCCCAAAATTCTTGTCTTGATACTGCATCTACTCCTGTAGTGGGTTCATCAAGAAAGAGAATCCGGGGTTGGTGGATCAGTGAGCACGATAAAGCTAATTTTTGTTTCATGCCTCCTGAAAGATTGCCCGCCCTACGTTTTTTAAATGGTTCAATCTGGTGATATATATCAGCTATTAATTCATAATTTTCTTCAATTGTAGTTCCAAAAACAGAAGCAAAAAACTCAAGGTTTTCCTCTACTGTAAGATCCTGATAGAGAGAAAATCGTCCGGGCATGTATCCGGTAAATTGTCTTATTTTTTTATATTCCTTTACTACATCCATCCCATTGACTAAAATTTCTCCGGAATCAGGAAGTAATAATGTCATAAGAATGCGTATCAAAGTCGTTTTTCCGGCACCATCAGGTCCAATCAAACCAAATAATTCTCCTTTACTAACCTCTAACGAAATTTCTTTGAGTGCAGGAGTTTTAGAATATGATTTTGAGACTCTATTTATTTTTATCATCATTTTAACTTCTTAAGCCAAAAATGTATAAAGGTCAGGAGTTGGTTTACCATGAATCCTGTTTTTATAAATTTGAATTCCTTTGTCTTTGTTGTATTTCATGGAGTTTTATAGGAATTGATTTAATTCGGGATATTAAAATTAATTTCGCCCGGCATCCCGATTTTCAATGTACCATCATTTTTAACAACAACTTTGATTGCATACACCAATTTTACACGTTCTTCTTTTGTTTGAATTATCTTAGGGGTAAATTCAGCTTCTGAAGAAATCCAGGTTATAATTCCGGTCATTGATTTGTTTTCGGTCTCTGATTTGTCTATTAATACCTCCACTTCCTGTCCGGGTTCTATATTTGGAAGTTGCGTCCCACTAACATATACTTTTAAAATAAGCTGATCAAGATTGGCAATCTTAAATAAAGGTTTACCTTGAATTGCCAATTCTCCTTGTTCGATATATTTTTCCAAAACAATACCCGTGAGTGGAGCAGTAATTTTACTTCTTAATAATTGATCCTGACTGATTTGCTTTTGTGCTTCTAATACCTTAAGCTCATTATTTATTTGAGAAAACCTGGTGTTGGTACTGGCAATTTGCTTGTCTGTAATTTTTATTTCAGCATGTAAATCATCAAGTTGCTTTTGAGTGGCGGCTCCATCCTCAAGCAGTGCATTAATCCGCTTATGGTTCAAAAGTAAATTTTGTTTCTGTTCCTCAAATACCGCAATTTGTGCTGTTACTGATTCTTTACCCGAATTAACTGCATCTTTTTGCGCCTCCAGTTGTTGGAGCTTGAGCATCAGCTGTGTTGTATCTGTTATAGCCAATAAATCACCTGCAGTAATCTGTTCACCTTCATTCGCAAATATTTCAATAACCTTTCCCGGGGATTCCGCTGCAATAATAACCGCCTCTGTTTCGAAAACACCATACGCATCTGATTTTTCTTTATTTGAATTACATCCTGCAGTCAGTATTATCAATAAAAGGAGTTTAATATTGTGATTTCTAAATGAAAGTTTTGAAATAGGTGTCCGGGAGTCGGATGAACTGTCTCTATTCTTTTTGTGATTAGCGAACCATGAACGCTTCATAATTAAAGTATATTATTATTAATATTTATAAGTGATTTTTTAAACATGGAATAATTGACTGTTATAAATTACGCCTATAAAAACTTCTTACGTATTTCCTTTTATTAGTTTATATTTCTCATGTGCTTCATTTAATTGAATTTTATGGAGTTCAAAATTTAAAATTGCAATGGTTTCAGCTTGGACTTCACGTATAAAATCAGCTGTGGTAATTATTCCGTTGTCTAATTTTGAGGAAGTTGCAGAAGTAACTTCATTGCGAAGTGCTACCATCTGTTTATCGGTTTCTAACACTTTTTCTATCTTGTTAATTTCTTCTTTTTGTTTCAGGAGCAGTATATTCAGGTTCCTTTCAAAAGTTTTCTCTTCTGCTAGAACTATTTCCTGTTGAAAATTCAGTACCTGTTTTTGTCTGGATGTCTTTTTCCAATCGAGGGGGTTCCATGTTAATTTTATACCGGTTAAAAAGTAAGGATCAAACTCGTTACTTAGCATATTTAAGCCGGGTTTACCTACTCCGGCCTGGCCAAATGCCATTATTTTCGGATTTCGGCTTTTTTGTAGCAGGTTTTTTTGGTTTTCCAGTTGCATCATCCGACTGATAAAAAGATCAGATTCCGGTCGTGAAATTTTTTCTTCGTCAATGTCAGAATGGAAGTTATATGTAAATGAAGCATCGTTATTAATGGGGTATCCGGTGATGAGTGACAGTAATTGAATGGAGGTGCTTTTAATAGTTTGCACTTGAAGGATACCTTGCGTAAGGTTAAGAATTTCACCCTGTATAAGTAGAGCAGCTGATTTTTCAGCAGTACCATGCCTGATTCCGGACTCAGTAATCTTTAATCGTTCAAGTAGCATTACTTTTTGAGCATTGAGTGCTTCTTCTTGTTTAATGGAAGCCAGTACGGCAAAAAACAATTGTGCAACCTGCTCATTTAATTGATAGAGCTCTATTTCCAGCTGACTCAAATTAGTTTTCAGAAGGGCTTTTTCTAATTGGACAGCTGCGTTAGAAATTCCTCCATCCCAAATCGGTTGAAGAAATTCTGCATATATCTTGTACTGATCTTTTGATGCAGTCGGTATCGATAATCCGGGGACATTCGAATCAATACCTGTTACATCCGACTGATATGTAGCCTGGGAATTAAACATGACCTGTGGCAGCTTACCGGCTGCATGATTCGTTGCATTTAATGATGAGATTTCATCATATATTCCGGCTTTTTTCAAATTTGGATAATTGTATCTGGCGCTTATATAAAGACTGTCGAGATGAATAACCTGTCGGCTGTACGACATCTGAATAGACGTCATGAATATTATAATGTAAACTAATTTACCCATGCTTCATTGATTGATTTTAGTACAAATTCTTTAACATTATTTTTCCGTTGGATAAGAAAATCCTGATACGCTTTTTCATCATTATTGAAAAAAATGATCTCCATTAGTGGCCGAGCTGCAAAAGGAAATATGCACATGGCAAGAATATTTATTATCAACTCTCTTGGATCCATCTTGCGGATTTTACCTTTTTCCATTTCCTGTTTTGCAACTTCCAGAAAAATTGAAGGATTAATTCCTTGCTTCTTAAAGACAGATACTATTAAATCAGAATCACGGTTGATTTCTTTTATTATGAAGCCCGGCAGGAAAGGGTTCTTCATGAGTAAATCAAAGTAATTATCTATAAATATGTTCAGCTTTTCTATAAATGTTTTTTCTGAATCAACCATATTAATAATGTCAGGTAAAATTTGTGCAAATGCCTTATTGAATATGGCTTCAAACAATTTTTGCTTACTGCGAAAATAATAATGCAGTAGTGCCTTATTTATACCTGCCTCATCAGCAATTTCCTGCATACGGGTTCCATCCATTCCCTTTCTTATAAATACAGATTGTGCTGCTGCCAGTATCTTTTCTTCAGTGGTATCTTTCTTTTTTTCAACCATGATATTTATATTTTAACTAAATGATTTAACCAGTCGGTCAAAAATAATACAAATTCTTCAAATAGCAAATAGTTTGAGTAAAAAGTTTAACCATATGGTTAATGAATGTTGAAGTTAATGGATTTCCTGCTTATTTATGAAAAACCCGGATCATTTAATAATACGATGCAAGGGGGTGAAGAGAATAAATCCTTTCAATTATAAAATTGATAGTGATGATAATATTTTTATCACCACTGTCTCAGGAAAATATTTAAGTATTTATCTGTTTACCTGTAAATATTGCTTATACCAATATTCAATTATTAGAACGATAAATCAATGTTCAAAGGCTCAATATAGACGTAGCCAGCGAAAAGTAAATAAATACACCTGATATGTCGGCCAAAGACGTAATTAAAGGGGCACTGGCAGTTGCAGGGTCAAGTTTTAAGATTGTAAACACAAATGGCAATGAAAGGCCAATTAAACAGCCAACAACAACGGTTATTACCATCGATAAACTGACCACCATAAGAATTTCGGGAGAGCGCATACTGGCGATAAGTCCAACAGCTACAGCCATTGTGATCCCTAGTAGTAGTGCAACAAGCAGTTCTTTCCCTACTAGTTTGAACCAGTCACTAAGCTCCACATCACCGGTAGCCAGCGCGCGAATCATTAGCGTTGCTGATTGTGCTCCTGCATTACCGCCACTACCTATCAATAAGGGCAGGAAGAAAATGAGGGATACCATGGATTCTATAACTTCGCTGAAGTTAGCAAGAGCAGCCCCTGAAAATACATTCATAAATACTAAAATTACCAGCCAAATTACACGCTTTTGGTAAAGCAGTATAATCCTTGCCTTTAGGGGGTTGAAAATAAGATCCTGTATCGATCCGAATTTGTGGAAGTCTTCGGTAGCTTCTTCCTCTTCTACATCCATAACATCATCAAAAGTGACGATACCCAGAAGTACTTCTTCACTATTGATAACAGGAAGTGCTATTCGGTCGTAATCATGGAATGCACTGATAGCCTTCTCCTGATCGTCGAGTACATTCAGTGCCACAAACCGGTTGTCCATTAAATCAGCAATTGACTGATCAGGTTTTGCAAGCAGGA
>DASRQG010000394.1:0-3186 GCA_035645995.1 Mariniphaga sp.
GAAATAAGGCTATGATAAAAATAGTAATTGTTGACGATCATTCTGCTTTTCGTCAAGGCTTGCACTTAATGCTTGGAGAACTTTCCTCAGAAATTGAAATATATGAGATGGAAAGTGGGACTCAATTTATTGAAGAATTGGAATTTATTTCTCCCAACCTGGTTTTTATGGACATACGCATGCCTGGAATCAGTGGGATTGAAGCGGCCAATATTGCCCTTAAAATGCGACCTGAATTACGAATAATAATCTTGACCATGTTTGGGGAGGAAAAATATTTGAAAGAAGCCAGAGATGTCGGCGTAAAAGGCTTTTTAATAAAACCGCCATCCCTTTTTCAGCTGAAGGAAGCTTTTGCTAGAGTGATGGACGATGAGGTTTATTTCCCTTCAGAGTTAAAAACCTATCTAAAGTAGAAACTTAAAAAACAGGTAAAAATACGCTTCCCTACAGAAGGCCTTTAATTTAATTTTACGGCATATAATAAAACTTTAAAAATATCATTAAAATCTTCTATTAATCAATTAATATATTTTATTCATTATGAAAAAACATTCCTTATCACAATTACGTAAAAAGAAAAACACAGCTTTCCGAAGCTTGATTATGCTGGGGCTGATGCTATTTCTTGTTCAACCTTTGGTAGCCCAATTTTACACCAAGGTTGAAACGGGAGAACTTGTGGAGACGCAAATAAAAACCTATAGTGCTTCTTTTGCCGATTACAACAATGATGGGTTTGACGATGTTCTTATCGTTGGAACCACAGATTATCCCTCAACTTTATTTATTAATAATGGAGACGGCACCTTTACGGAACAAACGGAGAATGTAATCTATACCACCTCCGGACCCTCTATAGCAGCTACGTGGGGAGATTATAACAATGATGGAAATATTGATCTGTATATCTGTAATACCGGTAATTCAGGTGATCCTACTGCTGCCAACTTCCTATTTAGGAATGATGGTGACGGAAATTTTACTCGAATATTAGAAGGGGAGATTGTCACGGATATGGACTGGTCTTTGGGTGCTGCATGGGCAGATTATGACAATGATGGATTTTTGGATTTATATGTATCCAACTTTATGCAAGAGAATAGACTATACAAGAACAATGGGGATGGAACATTTACAAAAATAACCGAAGGAGATATTGTTAATGATAACAATAATACTTACAGCGCCAGTTGGGTAGATTATGACAATGATGGTTTTCAAGATTTATATGTTGTCAACTACTTTTACTCTGAATTACCTGGACAAAACAACTGTCTGTATCGCAATAATGGGGATGGTACGTTTACAAAAAACACAACTTCACTTATTGCTAATGATGCTGCTTTAACCCAAGGAAGCTCTTGGGGAGATTTTAATAACGATGGACTGATGGATGTTTATGTTACGGTAAATGACTACGCGGATGTAAAGCACAATCTTTTATATAAAAATATTGGCAATGGAGAATTTGAACTAGTGGACGCAAGCCCATCTACTGACGGTGGACAAACCTTTGGAGCTGCGTGGCTTGATATTGATAATGATGGCTTTCTTGATCTAACCGTATCAAACAACGGGGGAAGTCAGATGCGTTATAATAATCTGTATAAAAATAATGGTGATGAAACTTTTACAGATCAAATAGATGATATTACCACCCAAATCCCACTTCGAGATTTCTCTTCGACTGTTGCAGATTTTAATAATGATGGATATCCGGACATTTTTACTCCTTCATTCTCAACTACATTAAGTCATGGACTTTATAAAAATAACGGAGGGGATAATAACTGGATCAGTCTTCGTTTGGAAGGGGTTATTTCGAACCGTTCGGCAATTGGAGCTAGAATTTATTGCTATGCCAATGATATGATGCAGACTCGAGCAGTAAGTTCTACAACTGGCCAATATACAGGAAGTTCTCTAGTCCAAATTTTCGGAATAGGTGCTGCTACAGAGATTGATCGAATAGAAATTCACTGGCCATCGGGAATTCATCAGGTGATTTCTGGCCCAGAAATCAATCAAATTCATCAAATTCAAGAATCTATTGAAAGTAACGCCACTGCCATCTTAACTTTTAGTCTTGAGGAAGAGACTGGAGATGCCTCTATAGATTCTCTGAATCACACCGTTGCTGTAGAAGTTGAAAATGGTACAGACCTTACTGCTCTTACCCCAGAAATTACGGTATCAGCCGGCGCAAGCATTAGTCCAGGATCAGGAGAAAGTGTTGATTTTTCGAATGGAGCGGTTAGCTATACAGTGACTGCTGAAAACGGAACAGACAGCCAAATATGGATGGTAACGGTAACGGATGAGCCATTGGGGACCGATGTATATAATTATAAGGAACTTCTTACCATTTATCCCAATCCGGCCAAAACCGATGGAGAGATCAATATAATCGCTTCAGAGACGGGAATGTATGAACTGAATGTGGTTAATTATATTGGACAAAAAATTAAAAATCTAAAAGTTAACCTACAAAGTGGAGAGGATAAAAGTATTAACCTTGGTGCCTTGGAGCAGGGGATATATATTCTTCAGATAAAAAGCAATGGGAAACAAGGTACGCATAAGTTGATCATCACAAATTAAAGATGTAATAAACAGCTTCTTTTAATTGCAGACAGCGACAGTATTGTTGCAAAATATACTCCTAAATTCAAGTACATTGGAATTTGGGAGTTTTTTTGTTGATACATATATCAAATGCTACAAAAAATAAATTACGACCGTTTTAAATCGTTCTTTAAATGGTAGAGCTATGCCTTTCTTATTCTTTCATTTGAACGACTTGATGGATTGTTAATATGCTCCCTTTTTTCGTGGTATGCACTTTGGAAGGCTCCTAATCCACCAAATAAGAAAGCATTTTGATAAACAGCCTCATCAATTCGTCACAGCAAATGAGTTTGCAGAATTCACAGGCATCGATCTAGAAACCGTAGAAGAATATCTTAAAGATTAACAAAACCCAGCAAATCTAATTGAGGATAATTACAGAAAATTCTCTATCTTTATTTCGAATTGAAAGTCAAATCAATTCAACGCACAATAAATCATATATACCCTAATCAGACACCCCTCTGAAACACAAAGAGTTAACTTACTGATAATCAATGGGTAACACACAGGGTTCTCTTCCTGTCATCTCGACAAGAAAAAACACCAAACAAC
>DASRQG010000395.1:0-6298 GCA_035645995.1 Mariniphaga sp.
GTTCCGGGAGACGTATCCGATAAAGAGATAGAACCTTTTACTGTTGAAGAGCTGTGGGTTACTCCTAAAGGACAAGTTAGTGCTTCTTTTCAGGATGAAACAGTCTACAGCATCAATAAAAAACTTTTTAATAATGCAAAAGCAAAAGCTTCCGAACCTAAAAATCCAATTTCAACTATAATGAATATTGATTTAAGTCGAAAGCTCACCTCAACTGTTTATACAGGGAAATTTGAAGAAAATGACATTTTAATTGAAAAATATTTTCTGGAAAACGATCGTCGGGATTTTGCATTACCCATTTATATGCTTCAAAAAACAAATACTGAACCGGATAAAATAATAGTTTGGTTTCACCCTAAAGGAAAATTAGCATTACTAGATGAACCGCTTTTAAAACCTTTACTTGAAGAAGGATATTCAGTAGTTGCTGCCGATTTACCCGGAACTGGTGAACTTCAGGATCCTGATTTTACAGGCGATGGGGTTATTGAAGGAATTCCGTTTAACTATACGTTTGGTGCTAATCTAATCGGTAAGAGTATACCAGGTATTCAGGCAGAAGCTATCGACCTGTTGATTCAATTCACTGAAAATAACGATCGTTTTAACACAAAAGAAAAATATATTATTGCCCAGGAAACTGCTGCTTCCCCATTGCTATTATTCGCATCAAATAAAAATAAATTTAATAAGGTTTACTTTTACAACCTTCCTGAACCTTTTGAAAATTTAGTTGAAAATGAATATTATAACTCAGCTGTGGCATTTCATGTAGCACCGGGAACTCTGCCTCAATATGACCTGCAAACGTTAATTAAACAGCTAAAAGATAGTGGGATTAAGGTTGCTTCTAATAAACAACCAGATAATCAAATATCCGGACTATCAGCAATATCAAATGATGTTAAGGAGTTTTTTAGAAAATAAATCAGAAGGGCAATTTTTTGTCTTTTAGAGATCTGTAACCAAGGTCAAACATTTCGTTGGCATGAGTAAGACTTAACAGGTCGTAATCGTCTATGCCTTCAGGTTCAATGTACAACGATGAGTATCGGTGAACCTCTGTCATATTTGCATTTACACCCATATAAAATGTACGTGAGGCAATTTGGATAAGATTCTTAAAGTCCTTCCGTGGGTTTAATGGGGTGATATTAACACTAATTATATGCTCACAGTCGTTTTTAATGGGTTCTACAGGTATATTGTCCATCAACCCTCCATCTACATAAAGCTGTCCGTTAATTTCTACCGGAGAGAATAGAACCGGAATGGAAGCTGAAGCAAGAATTGTAAGTCCCAACGGACCACTATTCTTATATTCAACAGTTCCTGTATTTAGATTCGACACCGACACGTAAAATGGCAAAGGTAAATCTTCAATGTTTTTGTAAGATATCGTTTTTTGAATCACTTCCCTTAAACCGTTCAATTTCAATAATCCATTATCGGGAAATTGCAGATTTGTATATTTAAAAAAACGACCCTTGTTAAAAATCAGAAGAATTTCCTCAGGAGTTAGCCCACCGGCAATGAATGCCCCAACTAAAGCACCTACACTGGTTCCCGAAATTACATCAGGTTTAATCCCCTTTTCATGGAGTGCTGTTATAACTCCGAGGTGCGCAAAACCTCTTGTTCCTCCACCACTTAACACCAAACCTGTTTTATATTTTTTCATTCACAAAAATTGTAATTAATTATATATCAGAACTTTCAATTATGTATCTATCATACTCATTCCCGGCTGACCCTATCTATTTCCGATAGAATATTTCCAAACAAATATCTTGAAATGAAATTAATTGGTACTGAACTCAAAACATAATATTAACCTTATTCATCGTAAATGGTTCTGAATTCACAATTTTAAAAATAATACAATGATCAGCATCACCAATAAAAAAATGAATTTTTAAAGTCATTCAAAAAATAAAAGGCTTTATGCAATTCCGTTGATATTCACTCGCAGAATTATCCTCGTATTTCTAAGTTACCAGAAAAATGACAGGAAAATTATTCATGATACAATAAGGATCCGGGTGACAAATCGTCACATTAATTCAATGGCACAAGGTTTGACTTTTGCAGGCATACAAATAAATACGTAAAATTTAAAACCGGAAGAATATGCAAACAGGAAAAATTGGCGTAACCAGTGAAAATCTGTTCCCCATTATTAAAAAGTTTCTCTATTCCGATCATGATATCTTTTTAAGGGAAATTATTTCCAATGCTGTCGATGCTTCTCAAAAATTAAGGACATTGGCATCAAAAGGGGAATATAACGGAGATGTAACCAATCTGAAAGTTAAGGTAAAACTTGACAAAGAAGCTAAAACCATAACTGTATCAGATAATGGTATAGGAATGACAGCTGATGAAATAGAAAAGTACATCAACCAAATCGCGTTCTCTGGTGCGAACGAATTTCTGGAAAAATACAAGAATGATGCAAATGCCATTATCGGGCATTTTGGACTTGGTTTCTATAGCTCTTTTATGGTTTCAGGTAAGGTTGAAATATTAACCAAATCATATAAAGAAGGAGCTGAAGCAGTTAAATGGAGCTGTGATGGCACACCTGAATACAGCATTACGAATGCAGAAAGGGATGAAACAGGAACTGATATCATTATGTACATTAATAATGATTCAGAAGAGTTCCTTGAGGAAGACAAAATAGAAGAAATTCTTAACAAATATTGCAAGTTCCTTCCCGTACCAGTTCTTTTTGGGAAAAAGAAAGATTGGAAAGATGGTAAACAGGTAGAAACTGATGAAGACAACCAAATTAATGACACACAACCTGCATGGACCAAATCTCCATCAGATTTAAAAGATGAGGATTATCAAAACTTCTACCGCCAGCTTTACCCAATGGCTGATGAACCTTTATTCAACATCCATTTGAATGTTGACTATCCATTTAACCTCACAGGAATTTTATATTTCCCTAAAATTAAAAACAACTTTGAGGTTCAAAAAAATAAAATTCAATTATACAGCAATCAGGTATTTGTTACCGATTCTGTTGAAGGCATTGTTCCTGAATTCCTTACCTTATTACATGGGGTAATTGATTCTCCTGATATTCCTTTAAATGTTTCTCGTTCATATCTGCAAAGCGATTCAAACGTAAAAAAAATCAGCAACCACATATCTAAAAAAGTTGCTGACAGGCTTCATGATATCTTTAAAGAAAAACGTGAAGAATTTGAAAAAAAGTGGGATAACCTGAAGATATTCATCGAATATGGTATGTTAACTGATGATAAGTTCTACGACAGAGCCATGAAATTCTTCCTTTTCAAAAATGCTGAAGATAAATATTTCACTTTTGAAGAATACGAGAAACTCATTAAGGACAATCAGACCGATAAAGAAAAGAAGCTGATTTACCTTTATACCACCCATGAGGAAGAACAATACACGTTTATTGAAGAAGCACGTAGTAAAGGTTATGATGTACTGATACTTGATGATGTGTTGGCTACTCACCTGATAAGTAAATTTGAGCAAAAACATAGCGACAAGCAATTTGTGAGGGTAGATTCTGATGTAGTTGAAAATCTCATCAAAAAAGAAGATACCGATAAAAAAGAGCTTACATGGGAAGAAAAACAGGAACTGTCTCCTCTATTCCAGGCTGTTTGCCCTGAAAACAACAGCCATTCATTTATCATCGACTTCAAAGAACTCGGAGAAACGGCAAGTCCAATGGTAATTACTCGCAGTGAATGGATGCGTCGTATGAAGGATATGAGCCAGATGCAGGGAGGCATGAGCTTTTATGGCGATATGCCCGACAGCCTGAACCTGGTAGTTAATACTACCCACCCGCTGGTAAAAAAAGTACTTGATGCTAAGGATAAAAAGTTAGGTACTTCACTGCAAAAGCTTACAGATGAAATAAAAGCTAAAAAAGCTGAAATTGAAGTACTGGAAGCAGCTAAGAAAGATAAAAAAGAAGAAGAGGTTCCAGAAGCTGATAAAGAAAAACTCAATACACTGAATGATGAGCTTGTTAATCTGGAATCAGAGAAACGCGATAAGTTAAGCGGTTTTGGCAAAAATAATAAACTTGCAAAACAACTTGTCGATCTGGCATTGCTGGCAAACGGAATGCTTAAAGGTGCCGAACTTGATAAGTTTGTAAAGAGAAGTGTAGAACTTATAAAATAATAAACTTAACCTGGTGTCTTAAAAGGCACCGGTATGACAATTATATATAATAATTATACAAAATGCCGCCTTAGTAAAAATGCTGAGGCGGTTTTTTTTGATCTCTATCCATGAAATTTACTAATAAAATATACATCTATTTTAGAGTTCAAATACAGACATTCTCCATACCAAGTCCAGTACCGGTTCGAAAAATACTGGACAAGGTATGGAGGAAGTATGGCTTTGGTATGGTAACAAAAGGTATATTATTACCGACTTATCAAGAAAAGGATTCGGAACTAAAACAACGGTTATTGGAAGGCTGAATTAAAACTTCAACATCAGGAAACTTTTCCTGAACTTCAACACATTGAACAGGAGTAAGTGCCGCTCTATTGTCAGAAGGAATTTTACCTTCACGAAGAATTCCGATTTTCATATTTTTTGAATAATAACATAGGCATTGAAAATGGGTTGACAAGATGCTCTAACTTAGATTCATTCTAAAAATAATATTGCCAATATTTGTAGTTACAAAATCGATAAAATGAGATATTCAGCCATCATTCAACTATCTACAATCCTTTTTTTAGTAATTCAGACAGGTTGTTTTCAGTCAAAACCAAAAGAGAAAGATACAAAACTTTATTCAGGCTCGGTAAGTTGCATTGAATGCCATGAAAAGTTTTATGAATTATGGTCCGGTTCCCACCATGGAAAAGCAATGCAACCTGTTAACCATCATTTTGTAAATGAAATGGATTTTCCCGACAGTTATTCATTTTCAATTGAGAATAAAAATTACCGGATGAAAGTGAAGGACTCTGTACTTATAATGAAAGAAATTAATGGTGATGCCATGCAAACCTACGAAATAATATGGGCCTTAGGTGGTAAAAATGTATTTTATTTTCTGACACCGATGGAAAATGGCAAGTTGCAAACCCTACCCTTAGCATTTGATATTCGAAAAAAAGAGTGGTACAATAATCCTGAATCGGCAGTACGGCATTTCCCTGAGGGGACACATGATGAAGCATTGCCCTGGCGCGACAGGATGTACACTTTCAACACCTCCTGCTACAGCTGCCATGTGAGTCAGCTGTCTACCAATTTCGATCTGGCTACCGATACTTACCAAACCCAATGGAAAGAACCGGGCATTAATTGTGAAACCTGTCATGGTCCAAGTGCAGAGCATGTAAGGGTGTGTATGGAAGCTGGCGAAGGGGTTATTCCTGACGATTTAAAGATCATAATAACCAGCACGTTTACACAAGAGCAGCACAATTCATCGTGTGCTCCCTGCCATGCCAGAATGCAGCCAATAACCTCAGGTTATAATCCGGGAGAGCCCTATTTCGATCATTATGATCTTACCACATTGGAGCATACTGATTTTTATCCTGACGGGCGTGATTTAGGTGAAAACTACACCTACACATTATGGTTAATGAATACCTGTGCACAAAAAGGGAAACTGCATTGTGTAAGCTGTCACACCTCCAGTGGACGAAATAGATTTGCTGAACGACCCAATGATGCATGCATTACTTGTCATGCTGAACGAGTTAATGATGTTGCGGCTCATTCTATGCATCAACCTGATAGTGAAGGATCAATTTGCATCAACTGCCACATGCCCAAAACCGAATTTGGACGAATGATCCGAAGCGACCATTCCTTCAGGCCTCCTATGCCGAAGGCGACTATACAGTTTGGATCACCAAATGCATGTAATATCTGTCATTCCGACAAATCGGCTACTTGGGCAAACAACGTGGTTAAAAAAAGAGAAAACAAAAACTATCAGGAGAATACTATCTATCGGGGACAGTTGATAAAGGAAGCCAGAGTCGGTAATTGGAGCCGGCTTGATGAAATGCTCAAAATTATAAATAACCCGAAATCAGATAAGGTACTTGTTACCTCCTTTATAAGGTTGCTGGCAGGTTGTCAGGACGAAACCAAATGGCAATCACTTATCCGCGCAATAAATAATCCTTCACCTTTAGTACGTTCAGCTGCCGCTACTTCGTTGGCCGGGAACCAGACTAGTGAAGCACTGAAATCGTTAATTAAAGCAACAGCAGACTCCATCAGATTAGTACGTGTTTGTGCAGCATCA
>DASRQG010000396.1:0-3111 GCA_035645995.1 Mariniphaga sp.
TACCGATAAACTATTGGGAACAATGACAACGACTTCATCAGAAAAAGCCAAAAAGTACCTTGAAAACATGGGCGTACTCGTTCAAACCGACACACGGGTAGAATCATATGATGGCAGATCAGTTATAACAACCACAGGAAATATACTCAGCTTAAATGTAATATGGACAGCCGGAATGAAAGGAATATCGGTTGACGGAATACCTAAGGGTGTAATTACACCTGCCGGCCGTATAGAAGTCGATAAAATCAACAGAGTAACAGGAATGGATGATGTTTATGCCGTCGGAGATATCGCATATATGGCTACAGATCAATTTCCTAAAGGACATCCACAGGTAGCACCGGTAGCCATAGCCCAGGCAAGGAATTTGGCCCGGAACCTGATCAACACTAGACAAGGCAGACAGTTGCAACCTTTCAGGTATAAGGATAAAGGGATAATGGCCACTGTGGGCAGGAATCTGGCAGTGGTGGAACTACCATTTATCAAATTTGGAGGATTCCCGGCGTGGGTTACCTGGATGTTTGTACATTTAATGAGCATTTTAGGCATCAAAAACAAATTTTTCATATTCGTCAACTGGCTCACCAACTACTTTAGCTATAATTTGTCGCTCCGCCTCATCATAAAACCGGGCAAATAACAAGGAATGAAATTCAGTTTAATAATTATTTTCTTATCACATTCGGCTATTTGAGTAAGGTAAAACTTATAGCTATCATATGCTTGCTTTAACTCAAAAAGTCCGGCTTCAGTATACTTCCCTTCCAAAGATTTGATAACAAGTTCTTTCTTCTTTCTGAGTACACTAATATGGCATAGATTTACAAGTACATGTTTATCTCTTTCACCATTTAAAATAGCTTCAATTATTGCTAATCCGCTTGCTCCATGTATTTGACTTAAAACTTCTTTTAACCGGATATTCATTAAAGTTAATGCCTTTTGCATTTTGTTAATATGCATTGATGAAGAACGGATATGATCTTCACGCAAACGAATATAACTTCGTAATTCTTTAGTATCGGCATCTACTACTACACATCTGTTAAGTAAGCCATAACTGTGCAATTCCCGAATCCACTGACAATCTTTTACATCAGTCTTACGACCGGGAACTTGTTGAGTTTGGCGCCCATCTACCAGCCAAACATCAATTCCTGCTTCTTCCAGTATTTCATATAAAATTATCCAATAAACACCTGTTGCTTCCATTGCAACTGTTTTAACTTCATGTTTTAACAGGTAGTCCCGAAGCTGTAAAAAATCTTCTGTAAATGTAAAATGACTAACTACCGGTTGACCTTCTACTGAGGTGAATACTCTTTTTGCACCAATATCAATTCCGGCAGCATGAGACCGAATCTTTTCTATATCTGCAAAATTTAAAGTTAATAATCATCTACACCCAAAAGACATTCGTTAACTAAACGTTGGCAAGCTACCATTCGGACATTTCTATAAAGAAAGTACCATTCATTGTGACTCTATCTTTTGGAACCATACTCGCAATCAGGTATAAAAATACTAATCCCGCTGACGGTTACACTGTGTAGAACTTGGATACAAAGTTACATGGTTCACCATGTCATTTCCTCATTGTGCCCAAAAATTTTGGGTTATAACTCGTAATGAAGTTCTATGGTCTGTTTTTTAGATATAGGCGAAAGTTTATTCTTTCAATTTCACCAGCATCAGTACCGGGTTATCATTTTCATTCAGGCTATTGGCCAGCCGTTCCAGTTCTTTTTTCTTTTCAGGGTACATTGGGATGAAATTTTTGAATTCTTCTGAAGCAACATGATTTCTTAAAAGATATGCATCATTCTTTCCTATAAGATATTCATCTTCTTTTTCCCTGAAATAGCTTATAGGAATAAAATTTAATCCTCCGTCTAAATCATTTGTAATGCCATGTAAAGCTTTTTTAATTTTCTCGTGATCAACATACATTGAAAAACTTTTAATTTTATCAAGTATTATTACATCATTGGCCGGAGAATTAATTTCCATTATCCAGGCATATTTATCTGTTTCCAGAATCTGACTGACTCTAAAATATTTATCCAGATTCGAAGTATTATCAGTCGGAAGCCGAAAATTTCCTTTCGCAAAAAAGAATCTGGCTGATGATTTGCCATTTTCTATTCTAAAAATCGTATCATTATATTGGTTCCAGTATCCAATACCATTTTGATAATTATAAATTGGATTAATAAAAATGGTTGCAATCGTATTGATATTTGGGATATAATTTTTTTTAATTGAAATAACCTTCCCGTGTAAATCAATTTCGGCCCAATTATATTTGGAACTTCCTGCTACAAAAATTTCAAAGAGGTATAATTTGTTGTCCAAAAGAGCTATTTTTTGAAAAACTCCATGTAATTCCAAATTAGAAAATTCATATATAAGATCGTTATTAAAGTTATATGCCATAATCTTGGCTGCTCTTCCTGCATCCAGGATATAAATCAGTCTATTTTCATAATCGATGGCAAAAGAATTTACTGAATAATATTCCCCCGGACCTTTACCAGTACCACCAATTTTTTTATTAAAACTTCCATCCTTGTTGAAGATTAACATCCCTTCAAGTCCAGCTCCAATAAAAATCAGATTATCATAAATATCAATCGCTCTTATACTTCTAATTGGAACTTCGAAACTTAATGGGATGTATTGAATACTGTCGATGTATTCTGAAACTAAAACCTCCTGTGTTTTTATCGATTCAGGATTGATATAAAAATGTTTTTCGGGATGTCTAACGCAACTATATAAAATAAGCATAAGTAAAAGTGTTAGACTTCGTATTATATGTTTAATCATCATAATCAATTTCCTTAAAAATGGATGATGTTAATACCTTAATCAAAAGAAAATAGAGTTTTATTTTTTAATGGAAAATAATTCCGAAAATTGAAGAAAGGATGGGATTTACCCCATCCTTCAAATTTTACCAACATTGTGTGCAAGATGCACATCTGCTATCACAAATTGAAGGAGAAGAAGCTTCTCCAAGATATGTTCCATTGCAGTAACAATCATATACATATGCACCTCCCTTCAAATTCACCAGTTCTTCATTTTTTATCACCTTTTCAG
>DASRQG010000397.1:0-3592 GCA_035645995.1 Mariniphaga sp.
CATTCCATAACCCTCTTTTCAAAAAATCTGGTTCTAAATAATTAAGTCCGAAGATCCCATAATCCCAATCAAAAGAACTACGCTCCGGATACCTGGTATATTGGTAGGTAATATTATCTGAATGATCGAAATAATTAGACAGGTTATTATTCATTGCAACAATAACCTCCTCATCATCTTGAATATAAGTAGTCAGATAATCAACTGCCTCTTTTATGCTGTGATAATAATAATCATATTCATAATTTCCCCATGCTTTTGGGTTTCCCCCTGCTATGGCGTTAAAATAGATATAATCAGCAGGGAAAGTCTTGAATGAATGACTTATTGGCCAAACTAAGATCACAAGTATCAATATTATAACAGTATAGTAAACTTTTTTACTCACTTTCAGGAATGGGATTACCAATTTATATGTTCCCCATACTGCCATCATGGAAAAGATAGGAAATATGAATAACATTTGCCTGATTCCACTATATAAATTTGAATCAATTACAATGACATATACAAAAGGAAAAATAAATGTAAATATAACAAAAGCTTCTGAAAGTGTTTGTTTATTGATCTGCAGATGAATGAGAAACCTCCTGATAAAATCTACACTGTAGATAAGAAATCCAGTCAACAAAATCAATGGTGTTGAAATCAACATCCATTTTGGTAAATAATACCATGGCAAGTCTGTACTCCACATTAACTTCCCATTAAAGACCTGTCGGATGCTGACCTTATAATGCTCCATCACCTGGAGACTTTCAAATGGATGAACAAATATTTTCTGCAAAGCATAAGGCCAAAAAATTAAACCGGCGAAATAACCTAAAGAGATAACCGTAATACCCTGTAGAACTAACCTCTGAAAAATATCCTGCCTTTTCAAAAAACTCAGAAACAAAGCAGGTTTCAGGACAAAATAAGACAAATAAACAAGGCCGAGATAGGCGAATAAGATAAAGCCGCCGGCTCTGACAGAGACAGTGAAAGCAATAGTTAAACCGAGCAGAATAATGGTCTTCCATCGGATATATGGAAAAGCTTTTAAACTTCGTAAAATAAATAATACGCCAGCTGTATATCCGACTGCAAAGGGTATGTCTTTCAAATTGCCAAATGCCTGTCCTGAAAGGCGGGGCATACATATTAAGGCTATTACCGTACCGGAAGCTAACAACCACGAACCTGAAACTTCACGTGCAAGCAGGCCTGTTATAATTAACATCATTATGAAAAAGAAAGCTCCTGTGTAATGTCTGACGCGAAACTCATCCTGTACATCAAAAACACGATTAACCAGCGCTGTAAAATTATCGACCGATTGCCCGTAGTACTTTAAATTAGTGACCGGAGTATTTAAACTTGATGTATCTTCTCCACCTGTAAGATACCAGTTAACCACTTTTTTAGCATGAGGATAATGCAGTTGCTCATCAACGTTCACTGCAGCTTTTGGAGCCAGAATGACTGCTATAACTGCTGCTATAACAATGAGTGCAATAAAAATCTTTCGACCTGCAGTAGTATGAAGGTTATCATTCATAAACATCCTGAACGAAATATATAGGACGCCCTTGTACTTCTTTAAATATTCTGTAAACGTATTCTCCTATGAGCCCTAAAAAGGTAAGCTGAACTGAACCGAAAAAGCTAATGGCCAGAAACATGGAGGACCATCCAATGGGTGCGAGTCCTAAAAACTTAGATGCAAATGTATATAATATGGCAAAAAAGAAAATGAGTACTCCAAGCAGGCCCAGATACAAACATATGATTATGGGCCATTTAGAAAATGAATAAATAGCATCGGCAGCCAACATGAATAATTTCTTCTTACTCATCTTAGCTTCTCCTTCAGGACGATCAGGCCGGTCGTATAATATAAATTCATGCTTGAACCCAACGAAATTGCGAATCCCCGGAATGTATCTGTTACGTTCGGTAAATTGTAACATTGCTTTATGTGCCTTTTTATTGAGTATACAGAAATTACCTGTTTGGGAAACCTGTTGACCACCGGTCAGCCTGTCAAATATTTTATGAAAGATACCAATATACAGTCGCTTGGTAAACTTCTCACCACGATCTTCTCTTATTGCCGAAACAATGTCAACTCCTGTAGCTTTAATCTTCTCGTAGAGCACTGGCACCAGTTCCGGCGGATCCTGAAAATCGCCATCCATAATAACCACGTAATCCCCCTTGGCATGATCAATTCCGGCGGTCAGAGCAGCCTGTAAGCCATAGTTTCGTGAAAGAGCAACAATCTTCACGTTGTTATTCTTTTCTTTAAATCTGATCAGCTTGTGTAAGGTTGAGTCGGTACTTCCATCATCAACACACACAATCTCAAATACCTCATCTGTCAGTTCCAGATTTTTATAAAGCTCTGAAAGCAGACGGACAACAAGCTTCTCTTCATTCAGAAACGGAATAACAACCGAAATCATAATTTTTATGCTTTATGCTGTGTTCCCGGTAAAGGTACAGGAAAAGACTGATCAACATCTCCCATATCAAATACTTCAGGCCCCAGTCGTTCAGTAGAGTTAAGCATGTCATCCCAGGTCACTTTCTGTCCTGTATATGCTGCAGTCCGTCCCATAATAGCGGTCAACGTGGATAATGCAGTCCGTTCTGCTTCTACAACCGGTTTATTGGTACGAATAGCGGTTACCATATCAATATGCTCCTGTACATAGGGTGAAACATCGACGATACCGGTAGATTTACCTTCCTTATTTTTTGGATACTCGTATTGCCATTTAATAGAACCATCGTGGTTAAAAATTGTATTTTTACAATTTGTATAACCTTCTGTACCCATAATCTGTTCACCCAAAGCATTTGCACAACCATCAATCTGTCGTGACATACTGTGTGAAAACAATCCGCCGCCAAAATCGAAATCTATACTGAAGAAATCATATTGGTCACCAGTAATCCTACGAGCTCTACCCCCAAAGCCTATAGCACTTTCGGGATGTTTTCCCATGAACCAATTAATGATATCGATATTGTGAACGTGAGTATCAAGAATATGGTCGCCACACAACCAGCAGAAGTTATTCCAGTTACGCATCATATACTCCATATCGCTCCATCCTTCTTCTCTGGTCCTAAACCATACATGTGACTGCAGCCACCAGGCTTTAGCAGAAGTAAATTCTCCGATAGCACCCGATGCTATTTGTCGGTAGGTTTCAATATAGTCACGCTGATGTCGTCGTTGCGTACCGGTTACAACAGTCAAACCCATTTGCTCAGCCTTCTTTGAAGTCGCAATTATCTGCCGTGCACCTACAGGGTCAACCGAAACAGGTTTCTCCATAAACACATGCTTTTTTGCCTGTATTGCTGCATCGAAATGTGCCGGCCTAAAATGAGGAGGTGTGGCTAAAATAACCAAATCCAAATCTACATCAAGTAGCATTTTATATGCATCAAATCCCCAGAAACAGTTCGCTTTAGGCACTTCAACCTTTTGTTCTTCAAGCTTTCCATAGCAATCCCACACCTTATCTTCAAAAACATCAGCCAGAGCAACCAACTCCAGATCATTTCCTGCGGCTAAAAAGTTAAGTGCTGCACCCGT
>DASRQG010000398.1:0-6888 GCA_035645995.1 Mariniphaga sp.
CTCTTGCTGCCGGCATTCTCCGTTATAACCTGAAAGATTTGTTTGTTTTCTCCTTCTCAGGCTTATTGCTAAAATATATTATTCTGTGTTTGGTTGCCAATTGGTTTCTTTAGTTCAGGTGCCATCCATGGCAGATAAAAAGTTAAACACCTGCAAAGAAATTACAGGTGTTTAAAATGACGTTAGCTAAAACAACCAACGAAATTAGAAATTTTAATCGAATAATAAATCAATCGGCAATCATTACAAGGTTGCTAAAAACTGATTTGTTTGCCTGAATTTTTTCATCATTCCCATATACGCACAAATTATCCTGTGACAAGACCTGTTCCACGAAATCGCTCATATTTTTAATATCTTCAGCAGTGGTAGATAAGATTTCTTCACGTTCTGCCTGTAAAATTTCAGGTGTAGTTTTTTCAAAATATCTTCTGAAGGCAATATTCCCTTTATCTGAAACATTATGTGGCTGATCAAATTTTGAAATTGTGCCAATAATAAACCGGGTCATCGTTTTTTCATCAGCATTAAATTCTTTTAAAAACATGGGTGTATTATTGAAATTTTCAAGAGTCTCAGTTAAGTTTGGATCACGATAAGAAGCGAAAAATACATTGCCATTGGATGATATGCCTGAGAACCCTCCATATGCACCTCCCATTACCCTGATCCTGTTTTGAAGCCAGTCAGTCGAAAGTATCTGGTTTAATACCTGCATTTTTCCTGTGTAGTTATGCCCAAGTTTCTTAAAATCGTAACCTTTGGTTACATATTGAACTTTTGAGGCAGTAAGAATACCTTCATTTTTCCTCTCAATTTCAAATCCCCATGTATTATATTCACGCCCACCAACCGGCAATGAAGTTGCAAGTGAATTTAATCCTTCTGAAAATGAGTTAAAATCTTTTTCTCCACAGGTAACGCCCACTGCCATATTTTCCTTTGTGAAAAGTAACTGAGCTGTTTCAGCCAGTTTAGATTGGATGACTTCGGTTTCTTGATCAAAATTTTTTGCAAGGTGCGTTATAAACCGATAATATTCGATTCCATTTGTAAGTTCTTCTATCATTCCTGTATGAGAATAGTAAGACCTTAACCTGCTCATTGCAAAATTAAGCCCGTTGCTTTTGAAATTGGCATCTACCCTTGCCTGATGCCTCGTTATTAGTTCCTTCAGTCGATCAGTATCATTAAAATCAGAATTTATCAGGATCTCTTCAAGCAATTCAAACAATTTATGTGTTTTAGCTGTCACTGCTTTTGCTGAAACCTGAAACTTTGGAATATAGTTCTCATCATTTCGTTCTTTGGTAAAAGTCGTAGTGGAAGTATTGAATCCACCGGCATGGATATTGAGTTCGTTATTAAGTGAGCCAAATGAATAATTTTCTGTGCCTACTTTTCCCAGTATAGCATTTAATAATGATGCATAAGGAATTAGTTCCTGAGGCAATACTTTCAGATCGAAATAAAGGGTGGTGTAAACAATATCATTCGTGAAATCATCATAATGCAGAACAGGAACATCTTCCACCTGTTTTTCATTTACCGGATACCATTCTATATTTTTATCGATATCAGTGAGTTCAAGCATAGGGATTGAAGCCAGTGCCTCAGGTGTATCTTCACGTTGTTGATGTTCGAGCAATTGTGTAGTTTGAGTCATTATTTGTATCAGTTCATCACTTTCAAGGTTTGATTTGTATACCTGCAATTCCTGGTTGGTAGCTTGTTCAATTTTTGATAATAATCCGGGTTCAGGTTTTAAGACTACCAATGCTGCATGATTATTTGATAGTAGATGTTCTTGAACAGCAGTTTCCAGAAGATTTGTTTCAAGGGCTTTTTTTACTTCAGCCAGCGGTTTGCTATATTCAAGACCTAAGAACGGATCGTTGGCAAAGAACCATGGTTGGTAAGTCATCATCAGGCACATCAAACCTTTCTGTGAGCTATCGCCCTCCTTCAGGTTAAACTCCATGCGATTAATTATTCCTTCTACCATGGTTTTGTCCAAGCCGTT
Source organism: Mariniphaga sp. (assembly GCA_035645995.1). GTDB lineage: Bacteria > Bacteroidota > Bacteroidia > Bacteroidales > Prolixibacteraceae > Mariniphaga. The sequence goes on from DASRQG010000398.1 coordinate 2,024, forward strand.
TGCAGCAACTTCCTGAAGTGTAATCATAACTGTTTCCCTGAAAAGGTCTTTATCTTCAGGGTTAGCATTTTGAACAGTTATGTGGAAGAGGTTTTGTTGCATTTCATCAAATGATGCTCTGACATCCCTGCCAATACCTGCTTTTTGTAATGCGAGTCGAATGGGAGCGGACTCATGATTTACCAATGCATGAGCCAATACATCAAAAGTCATGCATAATTCCCTGTCAGCACTGGTGCCAATAACAAAATTAAGGCTAAGGAATGTCTGGTCATTAGTGGGAACCCCCTCCTGAAATGGATATGGCTTCTCAATTTCCTTCATTGAGTCGAATGGTCGTTGAAGCTGAATTTCAATTTTCTCTTCCAATGCATCATAATTTGAAAGATATTTCTCGTTAATAAATTCAAGTTCCTGTAGTAGGTCTGCATCACCATAAAGTAAAATATAACTGTTAGAAGGGTGATAGTATTTTTTATGAAAATCTATAAAATATTCCTGTGTGAGTTTTGGAATTTCAGTAGGATAACCTCCTGATTCAAAACCATAGGCATTATCCGGGAAAAGAATTTTGTAGATCTGGTAGGACAATTCTCTCTGTGGATTTGAGTATGCTCCTTTCATCTCATTGTATACCACTCCTTTGTAGGTAAGAGGGCCATCTTCTTCATTCAGTTCATAATGCCATCCTTCCTGTTGAAGAATTTTTGGGTCATCATATATTAAAGGATTGAATACTGCATCAAGGTAAACATGCATTAGGTTGAAGTAGTCTTTTTCGTTCATGCTGGCAACAGGATAAGTAGTAAGATCCTTCCCCGTCATTGCATTTAAAAAAGTATTAAGAGAGCCTTGTAACAAAACATCAAAAGGACTCTTAACCGGAAAATTTTCAGAGCCGTTCAGTACCGAATGCTCCATAATATGCGGTGTCCCCCAATCATTTTCCGGGGCAGTCTTGAAGGCTATGTTGAACAACTTGTTGTGATCATCATTTGCTACCTTTAATAATTGTGCGCCACTCTTCTCATGAATAAAAAGAAGGCATTCTGAATTAACTTCCTCTACAAATTGCTTTTTAATAAGCTTAAACCCATGATAAGTTTCATTCAATTTAAAAGCATCTTTTTTTGAGCATGCAGGCAATAAAGCATTTATTGTCATAAGCAGGATTAAAATTAATATGTTTTTCATTCTAAAATAGTTGTTTTTAATGTCAGCATGAAACTTACATGATAAATTTTTCATGTAAAATGGAATTAAAATTTCATGATAGTTTCATCCGGCAATAATTGATTTTTAATTTTTGGTGAAATCCGCATGATGAAATTTCAACCCTTTTTTGATTTAACGAATCATGCTTGTCTAGTTATAAAATTATTGTTTGAAAAAATATTTTGACCAAATGTAATAGCTTACCAATTAATATCAGTATTAAAATGAAAATAAATATTATAAGAATTAAGAATTGTAATGGTTGATTCTGATAAAAACTTTTTGATTTCAACCGCCATTAAAAAAAAATTAATCCTGTAATTTAATCATTATTAAATCAAACTTTGCGAATTGTCTAAACATACTTTTCTTCGGGGTTTCTTCGATACAAGTTCGATACAAGTTCGATACATGTTTGATAAGAATCGAATATGATATGAAGGTAGATCGAAGAAAATCTGAAGATGTCAGGAGGGAGATGTAATGCAAATCTATTCAGGAACATTCATTAAATTAAAATTGCTATACTAGGTTGTATTGGGTTGTGGGAAGATAATCAGGGTATCATTTTCATAAAATGAATTAACTTTGTGCTCCAAATTTTTAAAGCATCAAAATATGAAGGCTTATGTTTTTCCCGGACAGGGAGCTCAATACCCCGGAATGGGGAAGGATATTTATAAAAATTCAGATGAAGCCAGGGCATTATTTGATCGGGCAAATGAGTTGTTAGGATTCAATATTACAAATATTATGTTTGAGGGTTCGGCAGATGACTTAAAGCAGACAAAGGTTACTCAGCCGGCTATTTTTCTCCATTCGGTACTGTTGGCCAAAATATTAAAGGACTTTACACCGGAAATGGTTGCAGGGCATTCGTTGGGAGAATTTTCAGCTTTAGTAGCCAGTGGGGCATTAACATTTGAAGATGGCCTGATGCTGGTATCGAAAAGAGCTCTGGCTATGCAGAAAGCATGTGAAAAAGAACCATCAACAATGGCCGCAATTGTTGGACTTGATGATGAGGTGGTAGAAGAAGTATGTAAATCAGTTGATGAGGTGGTTGTTGCAGCTAATTATAATTGTCCGGGGCAGCTTGTAATTTCCGGTTCTATTGCCGGCGTTGATAAAGCTTGTCAACTGCTTACTGAAAAAGGAGCAAAACGTGCACTCAAACTTCCAGTTGGAGGTGCTTTCCATTCTCCATTAATGGAACCTGCCCGTGAAGAGTTAGCTGCTGCTATTGAGTCAACAACTATTAGTAAACCTGTTTGTCCGGTTTATCAAAATGTAAACGCTCAGCCTGTAACAGATCCATTTCTGATTAAAAAGAATTTAGTGGAGCAATTAACGGCTCCTGTAAGATGGACCCAAACTGTTAGAAATATGATTGTAGACGGTGCTACATCCTTTACAGAAATTGGACCGGGGAAAGTGTTGCAGGGATTGGTCAAAAAGGTTGACCGGAACATTGAAACCTTTGGAATTGATAGAATTGAGGGCTAAATGTACAACAACGATTTATCAGTAGATATAAATTGCCGGTCTGGCAATCTTGAAGGTCGTCCGCTGAATAGGTGTATTTTACAATGTTCATAGAATGACTTTTATAAATGAATTTGAACATTTACGTTGATCTTCTAGTTTAGTGCTCTATTCCTATAATAATAGAGTGTTCTCTGATCAACAGGATTTTTGATTATTGAGATAATTAGATAAAACAGCAAGGGCAGGATTGTAAATAAATCCTGCCCTTCGTTTTTCTGAGCATGCTAACCTACAAGAATACTCAACGTTATAAGACATTTCCTTATTGAATCCGGTCAAGAGTATTCAGCACAATTGAACCAGAATTCAAAACCAAAGATAGGTGGGTGCATGATTATTATCAATCCCTACAAATAGGGATATTTAAATCAGGTCGTCAGGTTTCAGTACATCGGTATTGATCAGGTTATTGAGTATTGCATATACAGTAAGGCCGGAGATAGATTTAATACCTGTTTTCTCACTTATATTTTTACGATGGGAAATAACTGTATGGATGCTTATGTATAGTTTTTCGGCAATAACTTTATTAGAATTGCCAAGAGCAACTAATCGCAATACTTCCTTTTCACGATTGGTAAGTTCTTCATTTTCACTAATCCTTGAAGACTTCTCTCCCTTTTTCATACATCGTGAAATGATATCCTGCAGTTCGATAGATGAAGTATTAATATTTATTCTGCCTTCACAGTCGAGTGGGAAAGAAGTTTCATTTTCTATGTGGCTCTCAATTCCAATTAATTTTACACGATTTTGTTTTCGTATGGCATGCAGTGGCTCGAAGCCGGTTCGTATCGAGTCCTGGAGAATTACGAGCAGAGAATTATCTTTCATGTTAAGGTAAGCATCAAGATCATGCATTGTTTCTAATTGGATGATTTCAATATTAAAGAAATTTCGCACAATAGAAGCCAACCCTTTTCTGATAATTTCTGAGGGATGGATAATAAAGATGTACCTGTTCATTTGCGAAGTTCGTTTTCGATGGCTACAGCCTGATGCAGCAGTATTACATCCTCAATCCGGGCATGATCGTGAACATCCCTTTCAAACCTGAACAGGGTAATTAGAAACTCATTGCAAAGATTATCGTCATAATCGGGATTCAAATATTTAATAACCAGATTCTTCAGGTCGTTTAGCTTTTCGTCAACATTTGTATGTTCATCCTCAAATGATAGAACAGAGGAATTGTTGTCGGTTTTATTACTGGTTATCATCTTTTCGATATAGGGGAAGAGGGCTTTTTCTTCATGATCAATATGTTCAATAAACTCCTTGGTATATTGTTGATAGAATTGCTTTAACATTTGCAATTCATGATTATCAGACTTACTGCTTCCGATGAGTTGTTCAAGTTGTACTTCAAGCTTTGGGAGTACATAATGAGTATAATACCTATGGGTTCTTTTGAGGTATTCAATGATCTCCAGTGGTGAAAACGAAAGTAGTTCATCCTTAGGAAAATATTGTTCATTACTAAAAGTATTAATGATAGCCAGAAAAAAATCAGGATTAATGTTTCTTTCCTGACAGATTTTTTCTACCGTTTTTTCTTTTAGCCCAAGTCTTATTCCAAACCTGTTGATTACGGGAAGAAGATCATAATTCTCATGAATAAGCTTATAAACTTTATGATTTTTCGTGAAAGTTTCCATATTACAAAAATAGTTTAATTAACATTCTTCCAGACGTTGAAGATTTTGTCGTTCGATCTGAAATGTTGTATGTACAATATTAAATTTATTTTCAAGGTCTTTATTAAGTTCTTTGATAAATTTGTCGTTGCTGCCTTTAGGCATAACCAGATGTGCAGTAAGGGCAATCTGTGTGGTGCTCATTGCCCATATATGTAAATCATGCAGATTTTAAACTCCTTCTTTATTTTCTATAAACTGCTTTACATGATCCACATTTATATTTTTCGGAACAGCATCAAGAGCCAGGTTTACTGAATCGGAAAACAACCGGATGGTGCCATATAGAATCACAATTATAATAATAAAACTCATAACCGGATCGATCCAATATTTTCCTGTCATGATTATAAGTATTCCTGCAACCACTACACCCAACGATACTGCAGCATCAGCAGCCATGTG
>DASRQG010000399.1:0-4447 GCA_035645995.1 Mariniphaga sp.
CCAGGCTACTTTTTATAATTGGAGAGCAAAATATGGCGATGCCGGGTTTAGATATTCTCAAGAACTTAAATCGCTTAAAGAAGACAACGAACGTTTAAAACGAATGTTTGCCGATATTAGTCTTGAAAACATGAAGTTAAAAGCACATTTGCAAAACTTGCAAGGTCATCATTAACAGCGCTATGCGACTGTTAAGATTTATTGAATTGGTACACTTTAATCAAAAAAACAGTTTACTATGTATTTAAAAAAACCGGTTTACGAATGGTATGCAATATATACCAGAGTGCATCAGGAAAAGAAAATTTATTCCATACTGATGGAACAAAACATAGAGTGTTATTTACCCCTTATAAAAACATTGAAGCAATGGAGTGATCGGAAGAAATGGATAGAAGAGCCACTCTTTAGATGCTATTTGTTTGTAAAAGTGAGTTACGTCGAATACTTTAACGTACTAACTATACCCGGGGTGGTTAACTATGTTTGTTTTGGAGGAATAGCCCAAAAAATTCCGGTTATTCAAATTGAAAATATTAAGACATTGATGAGTCAAAAACAAGAAGATGTAGTATTAACACGAGAAGATATTGCGAAAGGAATAAAAGCTGAAGTTGTTTTTGGCCCATTGAAAGGATTGAAAGGAGAGATTGTTCAAATTTGCGGGCAATCGCATATATTAATCAGACTGCAAGCAATGAACTGTTGCATACATATCAAAATCTCTAAAGATGAGATTAAGGTATTGAGTTCAGAAAAAGCAGACCCATCTAAATTAAACCGGAATGGGAAATCTGTGAGTTACGTTAAGGAATAGATATTTCAAGTTTTAAAAATTAAATTTAGTAACATGAAGGTACTTATACTTGCCGGAGGCTACGGATCACGACTCTCCGAAGAGACAGATATGAAACCAAAACCGATGGTTGAAATTGGTGGAAAACCTATATTATGGCACATAATGAAGATTTACTCTTATTATGGATTTAATGATTTTATTATTTTGCTTGGGTATAAAGGTTACATCATTAAAGAGTTTTTTGCGAATTATCATCTCCATCAATGTGATGTCACGTTTGATATAAAACATAATGAAATGGAAATATTGAACAATGGATCAGAACCATGGAGAGTTACACTCATCGACACCGGTTTAAATTCGATGACTGGCGGTCGAATAAAAAGGGTTCAGAAATACATTAATAACGAAACATTTATGCTTACATATGGCGATGGAGTTGGAAACATCGATATAAGTGTACTTTTAGAATTTCATAGAAGCAATGGTAAAATAATTACAATGACATCGGTTCAGCCTGAAGGAAGATTCGGTTCATTGATTTTAAATGCCAATAATGAGGTGCTTAAGTTTCAGGAAAAAATTAAAGGTGACGGGCAATGGGTCAATGCCGGATTTTTTGTCTGTGAGCCTGAAGTTTTGAACTATCTGAAGGATGATTCAACCATATTGGAAAAAGAACCATTGGAAAAACTGGCAGATGAAAAGCAGTTAGTAACTTTTAAACACAATGGTTTTTGGAAACCCATGGACACACTTCGGGATAAAAGATTGCTTGAAGAGCTGATAGCGAGCGACAAGGCTCCCTGGATGGTGTGGAACAAAGTTCCCGCTACGGTTAGTTATTAACAATAAAGTTTATTCTATTCGAAATCACCATGTATAGCAAAACACAAAGCGAAATAAAACATATGAAAATATTAATCGCAGGTAATATGGGCTATGTTGGCCCGGGGGTGGTTAGCCAATTACGGGAAACGTATTCCCATGCAGAACTGATTGGTTTCGATACAGGCTACTTTGCACATTGTTTAACCAACCCTGTTTTTCTGCCCGAAATTAAACTGAACCGGCAGATTTTCGGAGATGTGCGGGATTTTAAAGAAGATCTACTGAATGATGTGGATGTTATTGTTTATCTGGCGGCAATTTCAAACGATCCAATGGGCACTAAGTTCGAAAAGGTTACTATGGATGTCAACAACAAAGCGGCAGTACGGATGGCGAGGATAGGAAAAGAAAAGGGAGTACGTTCGTTCGTGTATGCATCAAGTTGCAGTGTTTACGGTGCCGCCGGTGATGAAGCAAAAAAAGAAAACGACTCACTTAATCCGCTAACTGCCTATGCCCGCTCGAAAGTTAATACAGAAGCAGAGTTGGTCTCCTTTGCCGACAAGCATTTTACCGTTACGTGTCTTCGTTTTGCCACAGCCTGTGGATTCAGTAACCGGTTGCGACTCGATCTGGTGTTGAATGATTTTATCGCGGGAGCCGTTACATCAAAACGAATCGATATTTTAAGCGATGGTACCCCGCTGAGACCGCTGATCAATGTGCTGGATATGGCTCGAGCCATCGACTGGGCAACCTCACGCAGGCCGGAAGCAGGAGGGGATTTCCTGGTAGTTAATGCAGGAAGTAATATATGGAATTATCAGGTAAAGGAGCTGGCTGAGGCAGTGGCTAAAGTAATTAATGGATGCAAAGTTACGGTAAACCCGGATGCCCCGCCGGATAAACGTTCTTATAAAGTGAATTTCGATTTGTTTAAAAAATTGGCTCCTGACCATCAGCCTGTACACGATCTAAAATCGACAATAGAGTCATTATTCAATAATTTAAAAGCAATGAAATTTAATGATTCAAATTTCAGGGAATCCGGATTAATCAGGTTAAAAGTATTAAACCAGTTAATTCAATATAATTATCTGAATGAAAGTCTTTACTGGATTTAAAAGTAAAAAAGCCAATGACATGAAAAACTATGTAATGATTTTCATGGAAGCAAAATTGAACGTTACATTTGTTTTACTCAGAGGATAATTATGAAAAATGATATTATTATTATAGGAGGAGGAATCGTTGGTTTGGCTACTGCCCTGAAGCTTAAGGAGATCAAACCTGATTTGAAAATTATTTTGCTTGAAAAGGAAAGCAAACTGGCTCAACACCAAACAGGGAATAATAGTGGGGTAATTCACGCAGGAGTTTATTATAAGCCTGGAAGCCTGAAAGCTGTTAACTGCCAGAATGGTTATCAACAGCTTATAGATTTTTGTGACAAAGAAGGGATCAAATACGATCTTTGCGGAAAACTAATCGTTGCAACAAGAAAAGAAGAATTACCCCAGCATGAAAATCTTTGGGAAAGAGGCATGCTAAACGGACTGACAAAAATGAAAAAGATTCCCGGAGGTCAAATTATAGAATATGAGCCGTATGCAACGGGTTTGGCAGCTCTGTTCGTTCCTTATACGGGTATCATTGATTACAGCGAAGTCAGCCGGAAATATGCTGAAATTTTTACGCAAAAATATGGAGGAGAAATTTATTTAAACAACGAGGTATTAAACATCACTTTTAATCAAAACGAAGCCACAGTTATTACCGACAAAGGACATTATTCGTCAACAATAATAATTAATACCGCCGGCTTATATAGTGATAAGATTGCGGCGCTGACACAGAAAAAATTGAATATCATGATTATTCCATTCCGTGGGGAGTACGCTGAACTAACTGAAGAGAAAAGATACCTCGTAAAGAACCTAATATATCCGGTACCCAATCCCAACTTCCCGTTTCTTGGTGTTCATTTTACCCGGATGATCCAAGGTGGTATTGAAGCCGGCCCCAACGCTGTGTGGGCTTTTAAACGGGAAGGATATAACAAAACTTCATTTAAATATGACGAGTTCTGGGAATCGGTGTCATGGCCTGGTTTCAGAAAAGTGATGCGTCAGTACTGGAAGATGGGATTGGGAGAATACTACAGGTCATACAATAAATCAGCTTTGACAAGAGCTCTCCAACGCCTTGTTCCCGATGTACAGGAAGAAGATATTAAACCTGCCGGATCAGGTGTCAGGGCGCAAGCGTGTGACCGGAACGGAGGATTGGTAGATGATTTTCTGTTTATGGAAGACAGGTTTACCCTAAATGTATTAAACGCACCTTCACCTGCAGCAACGGCTTCACTTGCAATTGGAGAGACCATAGCGAGGAAAGCTGTCTCCCGGTTAAACTAAAAATACCATAACTCCACACACGGTTAAAAAAATTTATCTTAAAAAATTCTATTAACATATGAAATGCAGACACTGTAACAGCGGGTTAAAATATGTATTCCTTGATTTGGGAATAGCCCCTCCTTCAAATGCCTATTTAAATAAAAAGGAGTTGGAACTTCCGGAGAAACAGTTTCCTCTGAAACTTTATGTTTGCCACAACTGCTGGCTGGTGCAAACTGAAGATTACTCAAAGAGTGATGAACTATTCACCAAAGAGTATGCTTATTTTTCCTCTGTATCTTCCAGTTGGTTGGAGCACGCATCCCGTTACTCAGAAATGATTAGCGGCAGACTGAACCTGAACAAAAACAGCTTTGTGCTGGAGGTGGCTTCAAATGACGGGTATTTATTGAAAAAC
>DASRQG010000400.1:0-2930 GCA_035645995.1 Mariniphaga sp.
TTTAAATAGAATTGAAATTGCGTTAAATGACACAACATTAGCAGATAGCTGGAAAGAAATTCCACTTGAGGTGAAGCTAGTTACGCTACGTATAACTGAAATCAACGGGGAAATAACTGCGGAAGCACTATTCGGTCAATCTGCAGTAGAGTCAGACATTATTTTCGATGACGTGAACTTAAATGAAAACAACGAATTTCATATTCGTTCAATTGATAATGCTGCCGCTGTTAGTGAGGTAAAATCTCATTTGTGGTATGTGAAAGAGCAAACATCACGAATTTTATTTATAAATGATTATTTTGGCTTTTCTTCTCAAGATGTAGCAAATGCGCATTTAGAACTTCTTAATGGAATTGGCCTTAACCAGGTTGATTATTTAAATATTTCTGATGGTAACGTGATTGGTGGAACTCGAGTACCATTATCCAATGCATTTCCTGATAGATCGTTGGCAGCGCCTACTATAAACCTTATGCTCGCAGAATGGGATTACATTTATTGGATATCTGATGATTTAGATAGAAATATTGGATATGCTCTCGAATTAACAACCAAGTTTTTTGTTCAAGGCGGGAAAATGTTTATAAATATCCCGATAGAGTTTTTGGCTGATAGAAATCCATTATTTCAATTTCTGCCATTTCAAGCTGTACAAGCAGAGCCTGCACAGCAATACCCAAGAAGAAGCCCGACATTCCAAGTTCAACGTTGTTCTGAAATTACTGCAACCGATGAAATTAATTATACTCCATCATTAAGAATGAGAAGAAGTGTACAACCGGCAAATCCTATTATATCATTTGACCAGTCTGTTAGCTTATTTGATGCTAAATTTAGATTAATACTAAGGAATCCAACTGAAATTGGTAGTTATGATGGGCCTGCAACAATTGCTACGATGAACCCAGAGCAAAGTATTTTATATTTTGGATTTGATTTCATGGACTTTACAACAATTGATAATAATCCATGTAAAGATTCTGAAACGGGAGAATCACTTCCGCCAAGCGATATGGAAGGTTTGCTTGATTTTTTACTTATAGAAACACTCGGTTTTGATCAATGATGAAAAGCAGTCAAAAATTTATTTTAATCCTATTAGTGCTGTTAAGCATTGGAAGCCAAATGGCCTTTGCTCAAAATGGTAGCCTTCAGGGAACTATCACGGATAAAGATGATGGGTTGCCCCTCATCGGTGTAAATATAATAATAAGGGCGACTTCCTTTGGTGCTGCTACAGATCCTGATGGCAATTATAAAATTAACAATATACGACCCGGAGAATATACTCTAGAGTTTCGTTATATAGGTTATGAACGCATTGTGATGACTGGAATTCAAATTAAGGCTGGTGAAACCACAAAAATTGATGTCAAGATAGGTATGCAAGCTATATCATCGGAAGATGAGGTAGTTATAATTGGTGAGCGTCCCATTTTTGATGTGGAACAATCTTCAACCTCAACTCGAGTTTCTAGAGATCAAATTGAAGCGGCACCTGTTCAAAGAGTAGAAGATGTTGTGGGTATGACCGCTGGTGTTATTAAAGATCCAACAGGTCTGTACATCCGTGGTGGCCGAGCAAATGAAACCGGATATATTGTTGACGGAGTTTCTGCACAGGACCCACTTGCGGGAACGGGTTTTGGCCTCGATCTAGGAACCAATGCCTATTCCAGTGTTGAAGTTACAACAGGCGGCATAGATGTTGAGCGTGGTAACGTAACATCAGGAGTAGTAAGTGTGCAAACCCGTGATGGGGGAGATTCATATAGCGGAAGTTTTATGCATAAACGAGATAATCCTGGCACTATGACTTCCAGTACCGCAAATTATTTTATGGATCAATATGGTCTGACTCTCGGTGGGCCAATACCGGGTTTAAGTAAAGTAATTCCAGGTAATATTTATTTCTTTACAACTGGACAAGCTAGCTTTTCAAATGAATTTACACGAAACAGTGCCGATCAGGTTCGTACTTCGTTAATTGATAATACATTTTGGTCTCCACGGCAGGATAATCGTTGGAATGGAATGTTGAAACTAACTTATAATTTGAAACCAGGAATGAGGATTGAGGCGGCATATCAGAGTTCACTGTCGATTAATCAAAACACAAGAATGCTTCAGATTATTGGAAATGATGCGCAAATCCGACCAGGTTATCAGTTCTTTTTTGAGGAGAATCTAGATAATGCCAATTCCTATGCGCACGATAGTAAACTTGCCTATATAAAATGGACTCACTCAATTTCAACCGCTGCTTTTTATGACGTCGAATTAAGCCGATTATTTACTCGCCTTCGTGCAGATGCAAATGGCCGCAATTGGCGCCCATCGTCTATAGATGGTGAATTTGATGCTGGAAGCATTGTGGTTTATCCAGTAACTCCTTTCCCAGCTAGCGACGATTTCACTTACGTACTACCGGGTTCAGGTTTAGTAAATAATGGAGGAATTGCTTCTCTCTGGCACGATCATTATGCCGAAGAATACACACTGAGATCAAATTTAACAAAGTTTTTTGCAGGAGAAACAAACAGGCTCCGTTTAGGAGTTGAAATGCAATTCATGGAATATCAGTGGATCGACATCACTAGACCGTGGGTTGGAGCTCCTATTCAAATTGATGATAATAAGTTTACAGAAACATCCAGGTTAGGAGCAAGTTCAGATATATGGAATGTAAGTCCTTCGCGTGGAGCAATTTATTTTAGTGACCAAATCCGATATCAGGGATTAATTGCCAACCTTGGGTTGCGTTACGAATATTGGTTCCCTGGCGCATATGTCGATCGTTTTGTAGATGATCCGCTTTCTCCGATCCGAAACGCGATTCGCGAACAGTATAAAAATGAAACCTTTAATTTATTTGGCAATCGTTTCAAAATGAGATTATTACCAAGAATCAATGTTTCATTCCCAGT
>DASRQG010000401.1:0-32827 GCA_035645995.1 Mariniphaga sp.
TGCCCGGATCATAATATGTGGTGCAATATCACATTACAATGATACAGAAATACCTATGGGGCCAAGGCTGGAATCGATATTGTTAACGAACAGTGCACTGATGAAAGGATTTATAGTAGGTGATTATTCAGAAAAGTTTCCTCATGCCATGGGACAATTAACACATTGGTTACTGGAAGGAAAACTAATCAATAAAGAAACCATTGCAGAAGGATTTACAAATCTGCCTCATGCATTTATAGGACTTTTTGAAGGAAGGAATACCGGAAAAATGGTAGTAAAAATATAAAAACAGAATGTCCCCGGTGAATTATAAAATCACACGGGAACGATTACTGACAATTTGTTTGTTTTCAACCATCTGTGTTTATTAAACAGATTGGATTCTTAACCAGAAAAAACAACCCTGCTAATCCGGCGGTTCCGATTCCAACATGGATAATAGCTCAGGTATAATTTTATATATTGAGCAGCAGCTTACCTGCATCTTTTCCACCTGTGTATAATAAAGTTGGATTTTCGATCAACTCTTTAACTTTAACAAGAAAACCCACTGAATCTTTTCCGTCAACAATACGGTGATCGTATGACAAAGCAACATACATCATAGGCCTGATGGTTACCTGTCCATCAACAGCAACCGGACGTTCAACAATATTATGCATACCTAAGATTCCAGACTGAGGCGGATTCAAAATAGGAGTAGATAACAATGAGCCAAAAACACCTCCATTGGTGATTGTAAATGTACCACCGGTAAGCTCATCCACAGAAATTTTCTTATTACGAGCTTTTTCAGCCAGTTCTTTAATTTCTAGCTCTACCTGAGGAATACTTTTAGTTTCGACATTACGTACAACCGGCACCATTAATCCTTTTGGAGTAGATACAGCAATACCTACATCTACATATTGAGGAGAAAGGATTTCCTCGTCATCCAGTTGAGCATTAACCATTGGATGGAATTCCATAGCGAGTGCGGCAGCTTTTGCAAAGAAAGACATAAACCCTAATTTAAAGCCATGTTTTTCGATGAATTGCTGTTGGTATTTCTTGCGAAGTGCCATCAGGTAACTCATATCAATTTCATTGAATGTAGTGAGCATAGCTGTGTCATTTTTAACAGCCACCAGTCGCTGACTTAGTTTCCTGCGCAGAGAAGACATTTTGTTGCGTTGAACATCCCGGGTACTCTCCTTCGTGTGCAAGTCAGTTGCAGTTGCAGCAGGCATACTTATAGCAGCTTCAACTTCTTTTTTCCCAATACGGGTCAGTCTTTTAATAACCTCATCGGCCGAAAGTCCATGCTCCTTCATCAATTCTTTAGCTACAGGAGTAAACTTAACACCCTCATTATCAGGCTTTGTTCCCTCAGTGCCTGATTCAGGAACTTGGTTTTGTTCTTTTTCAGGTTCTACCTCAGCCTCCCTTTCGATTTCCAGCTTAGTACCCTCACGGATTGTTTTTTTATCTTCCTTTTTTTTGCTCTTCGGAACGGATTGAGGAGCAGATTCTGTATCAATGGAACAGACAACTGCACCAACTTCAACAGTATCACCTTCCGCGACCTTCAGTTCAATTTTTCCTGATTCGCTCGCAACAATTGTTAATGTAGCTTTATCAGATTCAATTTCAGCAATTTCCTGATCTTTTTCAACTACAGAGCCATCTTCAACCAACCAGGTTCCAATCTCCACTTCAGAGATTGATTCACCGGGACTTGGTACTTTTACTTCTACAATCATTTTTGCACACTTTTATTAGGATACGTATTCTTTAACTTCAAACACTGATTGAATAATTCTATCCTGTGCCTGGGTATGTATTTCCATCAAACCAACAGCCGGACTGGCACTTTCGGCACGGGCCACCAGTTTTAATCCAAGCCCGTTAAGCCTCCTGTTAAGGAATGGCCATGCTCCCATATTTTCAGGTTCATCCTGAGCCCATATTATATTGTCAGTTTTATATTTATCGATAATGCTTTTTATTTGGTCGACAGGTATAGGGTACAATTGTTCGATCCGCACAATAGCAACTTTTTCAAGCCCTTTTTCATGTTTGTATTTTTCCAGCGTATAATACAATTTACCGGAAGTAAAAATAACTTTATCGACCTTTTTAGGATCGGCCAGAGGATCATCTATTACTTCATGAAATTTACCGTTGGCAAATTCATCAATTTTTGAAACGACCTGAGGATGTCGCAAAAGGCTTTTAGGCGTAAAGACGATGAGCGGCAGCCTGATACCCATCTTCACCTGGCGTCGGAGCAGGTGGAACATATTAGCCGGAGTAGTTGGCACTACAACCTGGATGTTATTATTAGCAGAAAGTTCCAGGAATCGTTCAATTCGTCCACTTGAATGTTCAGGCCTTTGACCTTCATAACCATGAGGAAGAAAAAGAGTGAGGTTATTCATCAAACCCCATTTTTCATAGGCAGATGCAATATATTGATCAATAATTACCTGAGCAACATTATTAAAATCTCCAAATTGTGCTTCCCAAATAGTTAGCCCGTTAGGCTGAGCAAGGGCATAGCCATATTCAAATCCCATGACAGCATATTCTGAGAGCAAAGAATTATAGACATATACTTCAGCCTGCCCGGGAGCTAAATGTTTAAGCGGAAAATATTTTTCATCGGTACCCTCCACTACAAATGATGCATGCCGGTGAGCAAAAGTCCCGCGTTCGCTGTCTTGTCCGCTTAACCTGACGGGGTGTCCTTCAACTGCAAGCGAACCATAGGCAAGCAATTCAGCCATAGCCCAATCGAGCCGGTCGTCAGCAATCATCATTTTCCGGTCTGAAACAATTCGATTAACTTTATTAAAGAAAACGAGGTCTTCGGGAAGCGTAGTAATACGTTCCGCAATATTTAGGAGATCACCCTTATCAACTTTAGTATCGACAGAAAAATCAAAGAAAGATTTTTGCGGCAGTTCATACTGCTCATATTCTTTCAGTAAGAACTTCCGTATCTTCAAACGTTCAATTTTCTCGGAATCCTGATATTTTTGCTCCAGAAACTCATTGAAATCTTTAATTCTCTGCCGTGCCTCTTTAAGGGTCATAATCCCCATTTTTTCAAGCTTTTCAGCATAGATATCGCGGGGATTTGGATGTTTTGAAATAGCTTTATAAAGCAGGGGTTGAGTAAAACGAGGCTCATCCCCCTCATTATGGCCATACTTACGATAACAAAGAATATCGATAAATACATCGGCATCAAATTTCTGTCTGAATTCCATTGCCAACTGAATTGTATACACCAAGGCCTCCACATCATCGCCATTCACATGAAAAACGGGTGAACGGGTAACCTTGGCCACGTCAGTACAATAAGTACTTGAACGGGCATCGAGATAAGAAGTAGTAAATCCCACCTGGTTGTTAATAATCAAATGGATAGTACCGCCAGTGCGATAGCCATCAAGTTGAGCCATTTGTATTGTTTCATAAACAACCCCCTGGGCAGCAATAGCAGCATCACCATGAATTACAATCCCGGCAGCTTTATTATAATCACTTTTGTAAACAGAATTAATCCGGGAGCGAACCATACCTTGTACAATAGGACCTACGGCTTCGAGGTGAGAAGGGTTAGGCACCAACTTTAACTTCACTTTAGTTTTCAAGTCGGTAGTTACTTCATTTTCATAACCCAAATGATACTTCACGTCGCCATTCCAGATATCTTCCTCATATTGTTTACCGTAAAATTCTTTAAAAATCTGTTCATAAGGTTTTTGTAATATATTGGCTAAAATATTCAAACGGCCTCTATGCGCCATACCAATTACAAACTCCTCTATTCCCAACTCTGAACCACGTTCAATAATAGCATCAAGAGCAGGGATAAGGCTTTCGGCTCCTTCAAGTGAAAATCTTTTTTGGCCGACAAATTTTTTATGAATAAAATTTTCGAAACCAACGGCTATCTTGAGATGATAAAAGATATCCCTTCTTTTTTCAATAGTTAGTTCCTGAGAGTTCCTTGAAGACTCCATCTTGTTTTTGAGCCATTCAACAACTTCAGGCTTACGCATATATACATATTCCACACCAATGGAACTACAATAAGTAGCTTCAAGGTGAGCAACAATATCCTTCAATTTAGCAGGACCAATACCTATACTGTTGCCTGCCTGAAAAGTAGTTTCCAAATCATCTTTACTGAGGCCAAAATTTTCGATATCGAGGGTAGGAACATATTTACGTCGTGCCCTCACCGGATTGGTTTTTGTAAAAAGGTGACCTCTTTGACGATACCCGTGGATCAGGTTTAATATGGCAAATTCTTTATCAATATCACCAGCCATTGCCATAGCCTGTTTGACAGGATAATTAGCACGGGCAAGTTCAAATCCGGCAAAGAAATGTTGCCAGCTCTTATCCAATGATTGCGGTTCTTTAAGGTAAGTTTGGTACAGGTCATCAATGGCGCCCTGTTCCTGGTTTCCTACAGATGAAAATTTATCCATTTCTAAGTTAAATATTGCTTATTGAAAACAACACAGATTTTTGAATGTTTAATTTTTTCAGGGTAATTATCATACACAATAAAATACTCTTGTGACAGCTTTTAAACTTTTCACAAGAATTTACCCTGAACTATTTATGCTCTAATTAATTTTTAGTTTTATAAAGTATATAACATAAATACGGGCAAAAAGATTAACCGCTAATAAACCTAAGCTATAAAAGTATAATCCACCTATTATATTTAACAATCAGTGTTACACTTACATTTTGAAGTGAAATAAATTAAGAAAAACAAGCGTACAGGTTCTGAAACAATTGAATCAGTTTAAAATCTTTCTAAGATAATAAAAGGTTCCCTTATCAATACCTATAGGCACAAAGAGGTCAAAACAAAGATGATAATATTGATTAATCAGTCAAATAAAATAAGGCTATTCAACGGAGTAGTGTTTTTTTATTTTGTTTTGGATATCCCAAACACATTCGAGACCGGCAGGTAAAGTTAAAAAATCACCAGGTTTTATGGTTAGAGAATCAAATTCTGAAATTATGGTAGCAGAACCTTCAACAATATAGCATTGCTCGGTCTTGTCGTAATACCACTCCAGCTTATCCTCTTCATGCTCCCAGACCGGCCATGAAAATACGCCAGCTTCCTCAAGCTCTTCTTGTTCCGGTTGTTCAATTTCTATTCTCATTTCAGTGATTTTTTGCAAAAATAAAAAAGAAACTATTTTATATTCTTCCTGCTCTAACAAAATTTAAATAAATCCCATTTTTAATTTAATTTTCAAGAAACCTTTACAATATTTTTTAAAGGATAACATTGCTAAACAGGGTATAAATGTTTTTGTTCTTAACAAAGTATTTTTTTTATGCTTTCTGCAATATTTATAATGAAGATATACAGAAACGGTTTAAATTCCTTCTTATAGAAACCTGAAACATAATTAGAAAATTCATATTATATAGAATTTAAATATTTTATTGATAAATTATTTTGTAGTATCGTGATGATAATTACCTTTGTACCCGCATTTTGGAGATAAATGTAATGTTTCAGTTGCAATATTTTCAGAAACAGGTTTATAGATCAATTAAATTTGTATTCAATCAAACCTACATTCAAAGACTAATATTTATTTATAAAAAATCAATGAATTAACGTTTATAAACTAATCAGATAGAACAAATGGTGCAGTTTTTGTTTTAGTTATTAAACAAAAAGAAATTAGGAAAAACCAACTATCACAATCATGGTCAAACCTAAATACAACACAAGTTTTTTCAAATACGACAGAACAATAAATAACCACTAAGCGTTTAAAATTATAATAGTTTTGGCAACCCATAACAACATCAGAAGTTTAATACCAAGCCAACCAATAAAGAATTAATTGAACATTTTACAACCAGATCAAAAAAGCACAAAACGTTCTAATCATTAGCAAGTTGGAATATAAAAAGTAAGGAGTAAATAAAAAATTCATTTTTTGGGTATGTTATCAGGATTTATTATTATTGCAGCCGAATTTCATCAAATTCTCGTCTCCACTTTATTTTTCCAAAAAAAATATCAATAAGTTTAAAATAAGGACAAGAGAATAACACTTTATACAATGTACGACATTTTAGAATTGAACAAGAAACTCGTCCCCGAATTGCGTGATATTGCAAAGGGACTTAATATCAAACGTGTAGAAGCCTACAAAAAACAAGATCTTATTTATAAGATACTTGATACACAAGCCATACAAGAAGCAGAAAAGAAAGTAGCAAAAGATAACAAACAAGAACAGACTGATAAAAAAGAAGAAAGATCTTCTTTCAGGAATTTTTTACGTAAAAAACAATCCTCTGAGGATTCACAGGAAAAAGATAATAATCTGAAAGCCAAACGGCCTCGTCGTGAGCGAAAAGAACCCACTACCGCAAGTCAACGCATGGAAGTTACTTCCAAAAAGCCTGATATTAAAGAAAGTCATATCCAATCGAGGCAGGATCAGATAAAAGCTATTATACAAGGCTACAACGAAAAAAACAAACCTGGTGCAACAGAAAGTAAGCCGGTAGAGCAGAATCTACAAAAAGACGAACAGGTCACCTCACCACAAAAACCAGAACCCAAACAGGAGCAGCCTTCTGTTAATGAAACTCCTGCCAGGGATGAAGAAAATACATCCGTAAGACAGGAGAAGAAAAATTTTCAAAAGCAAAAAGGACAAGGCAAACAAATTATACAAAAAGCAAAGGAAGATCAACCTGCTCAGAAAGAATTTAAGGAACAGGAAAAACAAAAAGATAACCGCGATCAGGAAAAACCTAAAATTCTCAAAAAAGATCAACGGGAGCACAAACAACATCAGCATAAACATAATGGTAATCAGCAATCAGGAGGACAACAATCGTCCAACAGCAAGTATTATGAATTTGACGGAATTGTTACCAATACCGGTGTATTAGAAATTCTTCAGGATGGTTACGGATTTTTAAGGTCTTCTGATTTTAATTATCTGAACTCTCCCGATGATGTTTATGTTTCTCAGTCACAGATAAAGTTATTTGGTTTAAAAACCGGCGATACGGTAACAGGAACAGTAAGGCCTCCGAAAGAAGGTGAGAAATATTTCCCGCTCATAAAGATATTGGAAATAAATGGCAGAAGTCCTCAGTTCATACGCGACAGAGTACCTTTTGATCACCTCACTCCTCTTTTCCCAAATGAGAAATTTGAATTAACCGGCAATGGACACGACAACATCTCTACCAGAGTAGTTGACATGTTTGCACCGATAGGAAAAGGACAACGTGGGTTGATAGTTGCCCAGCCAAAAACCGGTAAAACGGTATTGCTTAAAGAAATTGCTAATGCAATAGCAGCTAACAATCCGGAAGTATATATGATTGTACTTCTTGTTGATGAGCGTCCGGAAGAAGTAACTGACATGGCACGCAGTGTCAACGCCGAAGTGGTTGCTTCAACATTTGATGAGCCTGCAGATAAGCATGTACGTGTTGCCAACATTGTATTAGAGAAAGCTAAGCGATTGGTTGAATGTGGCCACGATGTTGTTATCCTGCTCGATTCCATCACACGTTTGGCCAGAGCATATAATACTGTTCAGCCTGCTTCAGGAAAAGTTCTTTCCGGTGGTGTTGATGCTAACGCATTACATAAACCCAAAAGATTCTTTGGTGCAGCCAGAAATATTGAAGAAGGAGGTTCGTTGACCATTCTAGCTACAGCTCTTACCGAAACAGGTTCAAAAATGGATGATGTTATTTTTGAAGAGTTTAAGGGAACAGGTAACATGGAATTGCAACTCGACAGAAAATTGTCGAACAAAAGAATATTCCCCTCGGTTGACATTCCGGCTTCAAGTACCCGTCGTGAAGATCTGCTTATTCCTAAGGATATGTTAGATAAGCTGTGGATACTTAGAAATTATCTGGGAGACATGAATTCTCTTGAAGCTATGGAATTTATGAAAACCCGACTGATGCGTTCTAATTCGGTCGCTGAATTCCTTACTTCAATGAATGACGGATAGCATTTAAACATATAAAATAATTTAAAGCAGGTCAAGCGGCCTGCTTTTTTATTTTTATCAATTATAAATTACATATTAACCTGAATTTTGTTATCTGTAGATTACAATTTCAGTTTAAAACTGTTATTTTTGTCAAAAATAATAAGCAATTGGAATCTTTATATAATATACATAAAACATTAATAGAAAGTACCCAACCCACATTAAGGAGGGACCTTCTTAATACAATCGACTGGTCACAACAGATTATTTGTATTAAGGGATTCAGAGGCGTTGGAAAGACTACCTTTCTGCTTGATTATTTAAAGCAGGTTTATTCGGGGGAGAACGGAGTGCTTTATGTCGATTTAAATAACTTCTATTTTACAAATCGTACCATACTATCATTTGCTGATGAATTTTTCAAGAAAGGTGGCAAAATTTTATTGTTTGATCAAATACAGAAATATCCCAATTGGGCTAACCAACTCAAACAATGTTATAAACGTATTCCAAAACTAAAAATCATTTTTACAGCATCGCCGGTTGTGCGAATTGCTGAAGTCAATCCCCAATTAAAAGATATTGTTAAAGTAAACCATCTTGAAGGGTTATCGTTCAGAGAATATCTTAACTATGTAACATCCAACAATTTTCCTGTTTATTCCCTGACCGACATCTTTGAAAACCATGAAGAAATAGCACATAATATTATATCTAAAGTAAGGCCACTTGCATATTTTGAAGATTATTTAAAAAATGGCATCTATCCTTATTATTTTGACCAGCCTGATTTTTATTCAAGCAGGTTACTGAAGCATATCAATCTGGCATTAGAGATTGATGTACCTTATATCAATCAAATAGAATTAAAGTATCTTCCAAAGCTCAGGAAGCTTTTGCATATCATAGCTACGGAGACTCCTTTTTCCCCAAATGTTAGTAAATTAGCAGCAGATATTGAAACATCGCGGGCCACGGTAATGAATTACCTGAGGTATCTAAAGAACGCGAAGCTCATCCAGTTGCTATATGCAAATGGAGGTGAGAATGAAATGAAGAAACCAGATAAGATTTATCTGCAGAATACAAATTTGTTGTATGTAATTGCCCCAAATAATGTAAATAAAATTAATTTACGGCACACATTTTTCTATCATCAGGTAGGATATACGAACCAGCTTAACAGCACTGATGTTGCAGATTTTTTGGTAAACAACAATTACCATGTACATGTTGGAGGACGAAAAATAGAAGCACCCCTTGATCAGTTTGCAGCTTCCGATATGATAGAAACAGGTCAGAACAACAAGATTCCATTATGGTTGTTTGGATTTTTATATTAGAATAGATAAAAAGCGTTAATAAATAGATAAACAAGTACAAAAATGACAAAACAAAAAAAATTCATCACTTGTGACGGAAACTATGCTGCTTCACATATAAGCTATATGTTTAGCGAAGTAGCCTGTATTTATCCGATTACACCCTCATCGACAATGGCTGAATATGTTGACGAATGGGCAGCTTCAGGCAGGAAGAATATGTTTGGGCGGCCGGTTCGATTGGCAGAGTTACAAAGCGAGGGAGGTGCAGCAGGTGCTGTTCACGGGTCATTGCAGTCGGGCGCGCTCACTACTACCTATACTGCATCGCAGGGCTTGTTATTAATGATTCCCAACATGTACAAAATTGCCGGAGAACTTCTTCCCACAGTTTTTCATGTGAGCGCAAGAGCTTTGGCAGGACATGCACTTTCTATCTTTGGCGATCATAGTGATATTTATGCAGCACGTCAAACCGGATTCGCCATGCTTGCAGCAGGTTCTGTGCAGGAAGAAATGGATCTGGCGGGTGTTGCACATCTTGCAACTTTAAAGGCAAGAGTTCCATTTGTGGCATTTTTCGATGGATTCCGTACCTCTCATGAGATACAGAAAATTGAAGCTATTCAACAGGAAGATATTATTCCGTTGATCGACAAAAAGGCTCTACAAGAATTCAGGGATCGTGCACTTAACCCTGAAAATCCTGTAACAAGAGGTACAGCTCAGAATCCCGATATCTTCTTTCAGGCCAAAGAATCAGCAAACAGATTCTTTGATGCTGTACCGGATATCGTTGCAGATTATATGAAGCAAATCTCTGAAATCACGGGGCGCGAATACAAACCATTTACTTATTATGGTGATCCTGAAGCAGAAAATATTATTATTGCAATGGGATCTGTTACTGAAACGATTAAAGAAACTATAGATCACCTGAACGCACAGGGTAAAAAAGCAGGTTTGGTAGCAGTACACTTGTTCCGGCCGTTCTCTGCTAAACACTTCATGCAGGCAATGCCTGAAACTGTTAAGAGAATCGCAGTGCTTGACAGAGCAAAAGAACCGGGAGCAGCAGGCGAACCATTATATCTTGACGTAAAAGCTAATTTTTATGGCAAGGAAAATGCTCCGATTATTGTAGGAGGCCGTTATGGATTAGGTTCTAAAGACACCACTCCGTCACAGATTCTTTCAGTGTACGAAAATCTGGAAATGAACGAGCCTAAAAATGATTTCACAATTGGTATTGTAGATGATGTTACCTATAAGTCACTTCCACTAAAAGAAGAAGTTGATATATCACCTAAAGGAACATATCAGGCTAAATTTTACGGGTTAGGTTCTGATGGTACAGTTGGTGCTAATAAAAATTCAATTAAGATAATCGGGGACGCTACCGATAAATATTGCCAGGGTTACTTCCAATATGATTCTAAAAAATCGGGAGGATTTACCTGTTCACATTTACGCTTTGGCGATTTACCAATTCGTTCCACCTATCTGGTAACCAACCCTGATTTTGTAGCATGCCATGTACCTGCTTATATCAACTTATATGATGTACTGAAAGGTCTTAAAAAAGGCGGCTCATTCCTTCTAAATTCTATTTGGGATGAAGAGGAAACCAAGCGCAGGTTACCTGCTAAAATGAAAAGATATCTTGCTGAAAACGACATTAAGTTCTACATAATTAATGGAACAAAACTGGGTGAAGAGATTGGTTTAGGAACCCGTACCAATACAATCATGCAATCAGCATTCTTCAAAATTACAGGAGTAATTCCTTTTGAACTGGCTGTTGATGAAATGAAAAAAGCCATTGTGAAATCTTATGGTAAGAAGGGTGAAAAAGTTGTAAATATGAACTTCGCGGCAGTAGATGCCGGAGGTAAAAATGTTGTTCAGGTTGAAGTACCGGAAGAATGGAAATCTATTGAAGTTAGAGAAACAAATGGCAAAGCTGAACGTCCGGACTTCATAGTAAAAGTTGCTGATGTAATTAACAGTCAGGAAGGCGACAGTCTGCCGGTATCTACCTTCTCCGGAATTGAAGACGGCACTTTCCCAATGGGCACAGCAGCCTACGAGAAACGCGGTATTGCTGTTTCAATTCCTGAATGGCAGACTGAAAACTGTATTCAATGTAACCAGTGTGCATACATTTGTCCTCACGCTGCTATACGCCCGTTCCTGTTAACAGAAGAAGAGGTAGCAGCAGCACCAGAGGGAACAGAAACAAGAGTAGCTACACCTTCCAAAATGTATAATGGTATGCATTTCCGCATACAGGTAAGTGTGCTTGACTGTACAGGTTGTGGTAATTGTGTAGAGGTTTGTCCTTCCAAAGAAAAATCTCTTGTAATGAAACCACTTGACACTCAACAAGCGGAAATTGGACGTTGGGATTACATGGCCAACAAGGTATCCTTAAAAGAGAAGGTTGTTGACAAGATGAAGTCAGTTAAAAATTCACAATTTGCCCAGCCATTATTCGAGTTCTCAGGAGCTTGTGCAGGTTGTGGTGAAACTCCATATATCAAGCTGATCACTCAGCTTTATGGCGAACGTATGATGATTGCCAATGCAACCGGATGTTCATCTATTTTCGGAGGTTCTGCTCCTTCCACACCTTACTGTAAAAACATTGATTCAGGACATGGCCCTGCTTGGGGTAATTCATTATTTGAAGACAATGCCGAATATGGTTTTGGTTTTGCAGAAGGTGTGTCAGCTCAACGTACCAGAATTGCCAACATCATGAAGAATGCACTTGCAAATGGTTCTACCGATGCTGAAAAAGAAGCCTTTAACTTTTGGCTTGAAAATATCGACAACGGAACCACATCATCTGAAGCATCCGCTAAAGTATTAGAAGCTTTAGCAGGAAGTACAAGCGAATATGCACAAGAAATTATGTCTCTAAAACAGTATCTGACCAAAAAATCAATCTGGATTTTTGGTGGAGACGGATGGGCATACGATATTGGTTTTGGTGGCCTTGATCATGTTATGGCCAGTGGAGAAGATGTAAATGTTTTAGTACTCGATACTGAAGTATATTCCAACACAGGCGGACAATCATCTAAAGCAACACCTGTTGGTGCTGTTGCAAAATTTGCTGCATCGGGCAAAAAGATTCGTAAGAAAGATTTAGGTGCAATGATGATGACTTATGGTTATGTTTATGTTGCTCAGGTTGCAATGGGTGCTAACCAAGCCCAATACCTGAGAGCATTAAAAGAAGCAGAAGCATATCCCGGACCATCAATTATAATTGCTTATGCACCATGTATCAGCCATGGATTGAGAGCAGGCATGGGTAATACCCAGGGTGAAGAAAAACGTGCAGTTGAATCAGGGTATTGGTCACTTTTCCGCTACAATCCGCTGCTTGAAAAAGAAGGTAAGAATCCATTCCAGCTTGATTCCAAAGAACCTGACTGGAGTAAATTCCAAACTTTCCTGAATGGCGAAGTCAGATATACTTCCTTGAAAAAGTCATTCCCTGCAGAAGCTGATGAATTGTTTTCAGCGGCAGAAGAAAATGCTAAATGGCGTTATAACTCATACAAGCGACTTGCTTCCATGAATTTCTCACCATCGGAGGAAATTATTGCCTGAGGAATACGATTTAAAAGTTAATATTCATCAAAACAGCCGGTTACATTAAGTGCCGGCTGTTTTACCTTGAATTGTAACCTAAAATAAAATTTTTATCCCTTTAAAGTAACTAAACCTAATTCCTAACGGCATCCCACTTCTCTATTGTAATATTTTCTGCGGAACGAATTTGTACCAGTCCTTCAATTTTTCCATCTTCAATCCTACCACTGAATACATATGTTGTTTTATTATCAGGACGGGTTGCAGTAAAACGAATTCGTTCTCCGGTGAGGGTGCTATCCTCAATTTTTAAATCATTGTTCCCGCTTTTAGCACTAACTTCAATCTCCTGGTATTTCTGCACTACACGCATCGAAAAATTATCACCATTGGCATTCCATCTCCAACTACCATCTACATTGGCAGGAATTACCCAATAAAAAACATCACTATAACCTTCCTCCAAATGTTTGTCAGGCTTCCAGTCATCCATATCAAAGTCGTGTGAAACAATCCTTGTACCGGGCCTCAGATTCTTAAGCAGATGAGGACGCAGTTTTCGATTCACAGAATTTAGAAGATACATTGTGACCACACTCGCCCTGCTAAAATCTGTTTTAAAAAGATCTTCCTGAATAAACAACACCTTTTCATCGACACCTGCTTTTGCAGCATTACTTTTCGCTTCATTGATACGCTTAGGATCGATGTCAATACCATGTCCGACAGGACCCCGTTTCGCTGCCGCAATGACTATACGGCCATCACCTGAACCCAGATCAATTACATAATCATCCGGCCCCACATTCACAACATCAAGCATGAGTTCTACTACCTTTTCAGAAGTTGGAACAAAGGGGACATCTAAATTCTGTGCATGAGCTACCGGTAAAAAAAAGATCCAGATTAAAGTAAGAGATGTAATTAGAAATAAAGCCTTTTGCTTCTTTAGTGGAAATAAATCTTTCGCTAAAAGCAAAAACCAATTTCGCTTAGTTGCATGTTTCATCTGTTAAAGTTTTAGTGTGAATACCTGGAATTCAATTTACAACTTAAAAATATATTCCTAATTAGCTTTTCATAAAAAAAGTTTATAAAAATCAGTATCCTCTTTTAACAGGCTATTGTTTGTAGAATCATTTCTAAATGAATTAGTTTGCAGATTTATTCTCAAACTGCAATAATGCATGGATGATAATAAATTTCGCATATAAAGAGACAACAGGAAGGTAAAAAGAAAATCATTATCAGGGAAAGAAGCGAAATTACACAAATCCATTCCTTACTCCTTTCCTGGTGCAATTAGAATGATTATGATTAATCAGAGCCACTCACGGGACTCGAACCCGCGACCTGCTCATTACGAATGAGCTGCTCTTCCAACTGAGCTAAAGTGGCAACAAAACCTAAGGGTTAAATTCTGGTTCTTGCGTTTGATATCATTTTCTCAAATACTACCTTTTGTTCTTTCATGGCAGCTACCTTATCAGATGGATCAGTGCGGCATTCGAGCAGTACCCAGCCATTGTAGTCCATTTCAACAAACAAATTCATTAATTGCTGGTATGGGTAATCTCCAACGTTTAATTCTCTCACATGACAGATATCGCCAAATCTGTCCTTCACCAAATTAAAATTATACTCCAATCCTTTGCCATCCAGATCCTGATCATTGCTGTTCCAACATACTGTTGCTCCTTTGTTGGTAACATGATCCATTATACTTTTGATATTAGGTAACTGTTGTGTCCCGGGCCCATGAACTTCGAGCCTGATTTGCTGCCCCATATTAAGTGCATATTCACCCAGTTCGTTCAATGCAGTTCCAATCTGCTCCAGTGTCTTTTCATGAGGTATGCCTTCATGGAACTGATTGGGTTTAACTTTAACTCCTGATCCACCGATATCCTTACTCAGTTTCAACCATTCTTTAGTTGTAGCAATCGACTGATTAAGCCGAGCCTGCTCAGGCCAGTCGTACTGTTCGTTGGTGCCCATCCCTATCACTTCTACCGGACTATCAGCAAATCTCTTCCTCACCTCATTTCGCTGAGCTTTCGACATATCAAGAGATACACCATGCGCATGCTCTACTCTGAGTTCAACACCTAGTATATCAGCAGCAGTACAATTTCGTATAATTGTATCTATGTCCCAATCTTTTGCCCATAGGTAGGTCACAAGGCCAAGTTTCATTCCTGAATTCTGAACCTTAAAATTTCCGGCAAAAAGTTTAGGTGACAACAAAGCAGCTCCGGTAATTGTACTGAAACTCTTTACAAAATTTCTTCTTGAGTGAATAAAATCCATAGCTTTATGTTTAAGTTTTACAAAATTTGATTTAAAGATATCAATATGATTTATATGCAGCAACATCTCACATTAAAATACCATAGTTTTTTTTACATTTGCGCCATATTTAATTTTTATAAGATGACACAAAAAACACGTGCAATAATTCATACCGAGAAGGGGGATATGAAGATAGAGTTTTATGATGCAGATGCTCCCGGTACTGTAGAGAATTTCGTAACACTATCGAAAAAGGGATTTTATGACGGACTTACATTCCACAGAGTCATTCCCAATTTTGTAATTCAAGGCGGTTGTCCGGATGGCACAGGTGCCGGTGGCCCTGGTTATACAATTCCATGTGAAACATCGGGTAACAATCAATACCACGACAGAGGCGTTTTATCCATGGCTCATGCAGGCCCCAATACCGGGGGTTCACAATTTTTCATCTGCCATAACCGCGAAAATACCAAACACCTTGACCGTCATCATACCTGCTTTGGTAAAGTAGTGGAAGGCATTGAAGTTGTTGACACAATTAAGCCGGGTGATGTTATTACTAAAATTGACATCATTCAGGAATAAATGATTCAGTCCATTCCCCCGGCTAAACCACAAATGATACTTGATGCGTTATTCTATTAGAATATTTGATAGAAATATTTTCAGTATTGAAAGTATGCAATCCATCTCGCAACAGAAGTTCAAGATAAATAATACAGGATAAATGAACAGAATATGAGCCGGATTTATTTCCGGCTCAATTATTTGGCTTTATCTATCGGTGTTCAATTATGAAAGCAGATTGCATGGAACCAAAATATTTCATTCGTTTTATTTCTGATATCCTCAATAATTATTCAAATTTCCGGCATCAATGATAAACTGAATTGTTTCTCAGTTGATTGACCTATTAGTGGCTATCTACTTAAACTTAATTTAAGCATTTGGATATGAATCATAAGATGATACCATATAACTTAACTGCCACCGAAACTATATCAAACATTAAAAGCATGATCTTCTGATGCTTATGCATCTAAAAGACAATAATGATAAAAAAGGTAAAAAAAACGTTTTAACTGTTGCATATATCAATTGTAACCTATTTATTTGCTGTGGTTGTATTGACAAAACAATTAAACCATGTCAACCGAAAAGACGTTACAGCATTAAACAATTAACATTACGATTTAAAATAAATTTTATAAGATATGGCACCTGACAAACCAAAAGTTATAAAGGATTATAATAAACTTGATAAGAATCTGCAGGAACAGATCAAACTTGTTTATTCAGACGGATTTGCAGAACATCTGATACACTTTTTCGATAAAAATGGAATTAAGGTAACTGCTCTGCCCTTTGAAACTGAAGATAAATATTATATGCTTCGCATGACTGAAAACGAAGCCATCCGTATCGTTGATGAAGATGAAGATTATGATGATGAAGGCTTCTTAAAAGATGAAGTTAAGCAGGATTATGAAGATAAGTACGCTGACCTGGATCATGTTGCCGATCAATTAACGATTGATGAAAATGAGGATGCAGATGATGACGATGATGACATGTAATCATCTGCATCTTCTTTCAACCATTTTTTAAGAAAGCAGTTTTTTGACAGTCGCTGCAATAGCTCCTCCCTCTGCTTTACCTGCCAGTTCTTTAGATGCAACTCCCATAACTTTTCCCATATCTTTCATGGAAGTTGCTCCTGTTGTTGCTATCAAATCAGCAACAGCTTTTTCCAGCTCCTCCTGCGAAAGCTTCTCCGGGAGAAATTGTTCATAAATTTTCACTTGGGCCATTTCCTGAAGGTAAAGGTCCTCACGGCCTTGCTCTTTAAATATTGCAGCAGAATCTTTTCCTTGTTTTGATAATTTGGATACTATTTTTAACACCTCTTCATCCGAAAGATCAGAACCTGCTCCTTTTGAAGCACGTGCCTCGATCATTGATTTCTTAATGTTCCTCAAAGCTTCAAGGGTTTCTTTATCCCGGGCTTTCATGGCGGCTTTAATGCCTTCGTCTATTTTCTCTGAAAGTTTCATATACTAATTGTAAAGATTAATCAACCTGTCCATGCAGATAGGAGTTCTTATCTGCTATTTTATTTTCATTTGTTACCGCATATTTTGAAAGCTGCTTTTTGTATCGGGGATCATTCATGCGCAATTGTCTTCTTTTATAGGCAGGAATATTCTCCATTTCATCCAAATCCTCTTCAGAAGCTGAAGTAAAATCCATTCTCGAGCTATCTTTCCTTACATTCTGTTCATCAACAGATTTCGGATATAGCACCTCAAAATCATACCCATCGTCGTCCTGAGATTTTATATCCGTGAATTTAATTGACTGCTGATTAGTATTCTCAATTTCTTTGGTATATGGTTTATGCGGCTCTTTTAATTTTTCTGTTGTTGCAGGCTCCACAGTCAGTTCAACTGTTTCTTTCTCCAGGGTTTTCTCTCCAGTAATTGTGGCTATAGAGCTTTTCCCAAAACCTGTAGCAATAAGCGTAACAGAAATTTCATCACCCAAATTCTCATCCTTTCCATTTCCCCATATAAGATCAGCTTCAAAACCCGCCTTATTCTGCAAATAATCAGTGATTGTACCCACCTCATCCATGGTCACTTCCTGATTTCCGGAAGTAATGTTCAATAAAATATTTTTAGCCCCTCTGATATCACTATTATTTAATAATGGTGAATTTAATGCCTGCTCAACAGCCTGTGCTGCCCTGTCCTTTCCACTTGCTACTCCGGTTCCCATAAGTGCCAGGCCACTTCTTCTCATAACGGTCTCCACATCGGCAAAGTCAACGTTGATATATCCGGGAACGGTAATAATTTCGGCAATACCTTTTGCAGCAGTAGCCAGAACATTATCTGCCTTAGAAAATGCTTCCGATATACCAAAGTCACCATACATTTCCCTTATACGTTCATTGTTTATGACCAGCAATGCATCTACATGATTTTCCAATAAAGCAATCCCTTCTATGGCCTGTTTTATCCGACGCTTTCCTTCGTTCCGAAACGGGATGGTTACAATTCCTACAGTAAGGTATCCTTCACTGCTGCAAGCTTCAGCAATTACAGGGGCACCTCCGGTTCCTGTACCTCCTCCCATTCCTGCAGTTACAAAAACCATTTTGGTATTTTTAGAAAGCACTTGTTTTACATCTTCAATATTTTCGAGCGCAGCCTGTTTTCCAACCTCAGGCCTGTTACCTGCTCCTCTTCCTTCTGTAAGTGCCGATCCTAATTGCACCTTGTTGGGAACGGGGCTGCTCTCAAGTGCTTGTGAATCGGTATTACAAATTACAAAATCAACATCATGAATACCTTGCTTATACATGAAGTTTAATGCATTACCTCCTCCTCCTCCCACGCCTATGACTTTAATCACAGATCCTTTATTCTCTTTTAATGTAAAATTTGTATTGTTTTCTGTCATTGTGCTTTCTTTTCAAGTATTAACAATTCTATCCTTCCAAAGATTGATCGTCATCTTCAAACAATCTGCCCAGCCCGAAATTTTTATAGAACCAGTTATCAATTCCTCCTGATGATTCAGTTTGCCGGGCTTTATCTTTCACTTTTTTTTGCTTTCTTTTCCTGGTTGATGATCTTTCTTTAACCGGCTTACCATAATTCGATTGTGCCTGTTCAGAAAAAATTAAGTTTTTATTTACAGGTGATTCTTCCCCTTCCGCCAGAACCTCCTCCAATTCATTCTCATCAACATAATCATCAGTCAGTAGTTCTGTCGCTTTTTCCTCCTCTCCCAGATTATATATTTCAGGTTCATGCCTTGTCTGCAACAGCTGGTTAGGATTAATTTTAAATCCTGTAGCCAAAATTGTAACGCTTATATTTTCACCTAATCGTTCATCATACCCGTTACCCCAAATGATATCAGCTTCCTGTCCGGCCCTCTCCTGGAGTGTTTCTATAATTTTACCAATCTCACCAATAGTGATTTCTTCTTTACCTGAGATAATATTCAGCAAGATTTTTTTCGTACCGTAAATATCATTGCTATCAAGGAGTGGAGATTCCAATGCATCATTAACAGCTTTTAATGCACGTCCCTCTCCCGACGCAAATCCTGTACCCATAATAAATACCCGGCTGTTATTCATCACAGTATACACATCAGCAAAGTCGATATTAACATTGCCATGTAAAGTAATAATTTCTGCAACACCTTTAACAGCGGTTCCAACAATGCTGTCGGCCATTTTAAAAGCTTGTCGTGCTGGTAAATCTCCAAAAATATTATGCAATCTTTGGTTGCTAACCACCAACATACTGTCGACATATTGTCCCAATTTCTTTACCCCTTCCATAGCTTGGTTAAATCGTTTCTTTCCTTCCGCAGGGGAAGGAACAGTAACCACAGCAATGGTAAGAATATCCAATTCCTTTGCAAGGCTGGCAATAACAGGTGCGGCTCCTGTACCAGTGCCTCCTCCCATACCGGCAGTTATAAAGACCATTTTAGTATTGCCTGTCAATACCTTTTTCAAGTCTTCGTAATTCTCTCTGGCAGCTTCCTCTCCCATCTGAGGCATATTACCGGCACCTCTGCCTTCAGTAAGTGTAACTCCCAACTGAATCTTAACAGGTACACCGCTGTTCTCCATAGCCTGAGCATCTGTATTGCAAATAATAAAATCGACACCGGCTATTCCTTCTTCAAACATATGACTTACGGCATTACAACCACCACCTCCAACGCCAATCACTTTTATGATTGAGGAGGTAGCTTTAGGAAACTGAAAATTCACTAATTCGGCCATATTGTTATGTTTTTTATTTTAATGCTACATCGTCATCGTCATCAACATAATCTAAAACACCCTGAACAACATTTATTATCCAGGGGGAAAATCTGCTTTCTCTCTTTTTCTTCTTCTTTTTCTTCTCTTTTTGAGGAACAGGTATTGCCTTTTCAAGTGAAAGTTTAAGGAGCCCAAGTGCTGTCAGGTAATCATTATTATCGTCATTTTTAGGCATTCCCATTGGACGGAAAACCGGATGTGCAAGACGTGCATCCATGCCTGTTCTGAATTTCACCAGTGAAACAAGGTGGTTTAATTTGGAAGTTCCTCCGGCAAGAACAATTCCCAGTCCGAGCTGTTCAGAAATTCCGGTCTGCTCAATCTGAAATGCAACACTGTCAATTATTTCTTCAATACGTGCCTGAATAATAAAAGCCAGGCTTTTAAATGAAATTTCCTTGGGCTCCCATCCATTATGGCCCGGAATGGTAACCACCTTCCGCTCATCTGCAAAATCACCTAACGCTTGCCCATACTGAACTTTCAATTGTTCTGCCCATTTATACAAAATGGCACAGCCTTCTTTTATATCACGCGTAATTACATCACCTCCAAATGGAATAACTGAGGCATGCAGAAGTGCTCCTTCATGATACACTGATATTTTAGTAGTGCCTGAACCAATATCAACCATTACAGCACCCATTTCTTTTTCTTCATCGGTAAGAACCGCCTCTCCTGCAGCAACCGGCGATAATGTAATATCATCCATTATGAGTCCTGCCTTCTCTATTACTCTGCCAAAGTTTACCAGGATCGATTCAGGGACAGCTATAATTTTATAACTTACTTCAATTTCCTTTCCTGCTACTCCTACAGGTACTGAATCTGTAACTTCACCATCTATAATGAACTGCTGAGGGATTAAATGCAGAATTTTATACCCTGCTTCAACCTGTATATTTTTTGCCTCCTGATATAACTCATCAACGTCAGCCTGTGTTACAATTCCCTCTCCTGATGTTTGGCGACTTGTTTTATATTGATACATCCTCATAGGCTGTCCCGCATATCCTATGCTGACATTTACTATTTCCTCTCCGATTTGCTTTTCCAAATCCTCAATCAAATTTCGCACTGCTGCTGCGGCTTCATCTATATTGAGGATAATCCCACGCTTAATTCCCTTTGCAGGGACTTTTGATTTACCTATAATCTCAAACTTATCTTCCCCATGTTTACGGCCAGCCATAGCAACCATTTTTGAGGTGCCTATATCTATTACTACTGAAAAGTTTGTTCCTGACGCCATAATTATCTCTTTTTCGCAATTACCTGATTCCTGTACTTTAAATTTATCTCCTTATAATTATCCCAATTATTCTGAGCCATAACCTGCTCATAAAATGCTTTGAGATTTCTCATCTTCACCTGATAATTTTTCAATGAGCCAAATTCAATAGTCTGATCACCTACGAGAGGCGTAAGAAACACTTCTCCCAGTGAGTCAACATGAACCTGTTCAATCTGTGCTTCCCAGAATGGATTCTCATTCAGAAAAATCACAAATGGGAGCAATTCTCTTTTTGCATACTCTTCTGAAAAATTACCAGTTACCACCAATACCCTGGCAGTATAAACTGAAGAGACGGGTATCTTTTCCCCCCATTTATCCAAATAATATTTGCCATTCCCCGATACAATGCGGACAACCGGCTCACGATGCTTGACCCTGACACCAATTATTCCTTTATAAGAAGAGCTGTCGGCAGCTAAAATCTTAAAGACTTCTGCTTTTTCTATAGCACGGTGTGTTTCTATTTCCTGTTCTATATGATCAGTATTAATATGCCTTAATTGTTTTCCTATAATTTGTTTATCGGCATCGTTTATAAGATTTCTGATCTCATTTCTACTGATTCGAATCACATCATCCTCACTCAGTTCAATATGTATATCCTTACAGTTTACATTCCTGCTTTCACTCACAACAAATGAAAGAGAAACTGCAAGGAAAGCTCCCAATACAATATAACCTGCCAATATGAGGATCCTTTGCAACATTAATTCATCTCTTTTAAAACGTCAACAATACTTTCTCCAATTCCATCTATATCACCTGCCCCCATAGTAAGTACTACTTCAGCAGCAAGTTCCTTTAATAATCCGGGCACTTCCTTTTTCCCTGCCAAAAACTTCCTCTGGCAGTTCATCTTATTATAAATCAACTCTGACGATACACCGGGTATAGGTTCTTCCCGTGCCGGATAAAGTGGCAATAAAATAGCCTCATCAAGTAAATCCAGGCTTGCAGCAAATCCATCTAAAAAGTCTCGTGTCCTCGAATACAGATGCGGCTGAAAGATACCTGTGATTTTACGTGTAGGATATAACGCTTTGACAGAAGTTATGAAAGCCTCTAATTCTGCAGGATGATGGGCATAGTCATCAATATAAATTTTATTTCCTCCCCTAAACTTAACATCAAATCGTCTTACTACTCCCTGATATTTTTCAATACCGGCTTTTATGTCATCCGCTGGTGTACCGGATAAAAATGCAAGAGCTGCAGCCGCAACTGAATTTTCCACATTCACCAATCCGGGATATTGTAATACACAATTTGATATTATCCCATCAGGTGTTTTAAGATCAAAAGAATAAAAACCATCCTCTTCACGCAGTTTTAAATTCAGCGTCGTAAAATCAGCCTGATCCTTTAAAGAATAGGTGAATACCTCAGCTTTGGTTTTACTGATATCCAAATCCACTCCTTTCTTAACGACTAATTTCCCGCCCGGCTTTATCTGTGAAATAAATTTCTCAAACGATTCTTCTATTTTAGCCTTATTTCCATATATGTCAAGATGGTCGGCATCAAGTGATGTTACCAATGCCAGATAAGGTTCAATATGTAGGAATAAACGGTCGAATTCATCTGCTTCAGCAACAATCCACGACGACCCGTAGGGAGGAAGCAATAAATTACTCCCGATATTTTTTGAAATCCCTCCTAAGAATGCACCACACCCCTGTTTTGTATCTTTTAAAATAACGGCAGTCATGGTACTTACTGTTGTTTTACCATGTGTTCCTGCCACAGCAATGCAATCTTTTTCATTACAAATCATCCCCAGCACCTTTGCACGCTTCAACAATCCAATAGTTTTTTCTCTAAACCATGTCAATTGCTTGTGTTCATAAGGTAAAGCCGGAGTAAAGACAGCCAGTGTTTCAGCAGGATCCCACCTGGATGGAATATTTCTGATATCATCATCGTAATACACTTCAATACCTTCTAGTTGAAGTGCCTCTGTAAGTTTGGTGTGGGTACGGTCATAGCCCGCAACATTCTTGCCCAGGTTTTTAAAGTACCTGGCCAGCGCACTCATCCCTATTCCCCCTATTCCGAGGAAATAAACATTCTTTATATTTTGAAGATTATCCATTATTCAATTAATTTTTCAACCTCATCCACTATTTTTTGGGTGGCAAGTGGTTTTGCCAGTTTTTTAATATTAGCAGACAGTTTACTGCATGTTTGTGGGTCATTAACCAGTCTCACTGCTTCAGGTATAAGTTTATTCAAAATTTCATTATCGCGTATCAACACTGCAGCACCTTTATCCGATAATGAAAGCGCATTTTTAGTTTGATGGTCCTCTGCTACATTAGGAGAAGGCACTAAAATAACAGGTTTAGCAATTATACATAGTTCGGAAATGGTTCCTGCACCCGCTCTGGAAATAATAATGTCAGCTGCTGCGTATGCCAGATCCATTCGTGTTAAAAATTCATGAATATGTAAGTTTGAGGGACAGGTAGCCTTATACCTTTCCACAATATGTTTATAATAAAGCTGACCGGTTTGCCATATAACTTCAACATCAGAACCGGCAATCTCATCAAAATTATTAACAACTGCATCATTTATAGAACGTGCCCCCAGACTTCCCCCCACAATAAGAATTACCTTTC
The DNA here is from genome assembly GCA_035645995.1 of Mariniphaga sp. Lineage (GTDB taxonomy): Bacteria > Bacteroidota > Bacteroidia > Bacteroidales > Prolixibacteraceae > Mariniphaga. The sequence continues at coordinate 24,021 of DASRQG010000401.1, forward strand.
TTTCAGTATGAATCCCAAAAAACTTCAATGCCTCGTTCCTGTTTTCAGGTAATTTAAGTAAACCTTCCCGCACAGGATTTCCCGTAAATACAATTTTCTCTGCAGGAAAATACCGATCCATTTTATCATAAGCTACACAAATTACATTGGCTTTCTTTCCCAATAATTTATTAGTAATACCGGCATATGAATTCTGTTCCTGAATAAGTGTAGGAATTCCATTTTGCCGGGCAGCCCGTAAAAGCGGACCACTTGCATATCCTCCAACACCAATAGCCACTTGTGGTTTAAAGTCTTTGATAATCTTTTTAGCCATCCGGTTGCTCTTCACGAGGTTCAACATGAAAGAAATCATTTTCAAACTGGTTTTTCTGGGCAACCCGGTTACCGGCAGGCCAATAATCTCATAACCCGCAGCAGGCACCTTTTCCATCTCCATTCTTTTAAGAGCCCCTACAAACAAAATATTGACATCAGGAAACCTGTGCCTTATTTCATTTGCTATGGCCAGGGCCGGGAATATATGCCCGCCTGTACCACCTCCACTAATAATTACCCGGTCAAGTTTCATTTTTCAACTATTAATTTCATAATCTTCATCAGGTACGTTAACCTGCACCGGAGGTTTCTGAACCTCCCTGTTTATCTGGTTCTGATAACTTACTGTCAATACACAGCCAAAAGCAATTGCTGTAAAAAATAATGAGGTTCCTCCAAGACTAACCCATGGCAATGGTTGCCCTGTTACAGGTAAGACTCCGGTTGACACACCTATGTTTATCATGGCCTGAAATACCAATATAATAGTAAGTCCCGTTACTAAAAATGCAGGAAAGGTTCGTGTAACCCGTCGAACAATTACTACGCTCCGGAAAAAGAATATAAGGTATAACAGAATCACACCTACTCCTGCAAAAAGACCATATTCCTCTACAATTATTGCAAAAATGAAATCATTATATGCTGCTGCCATATAATTACTTACATCTGACCTGCCAGGACCTTTGCCCAATATACCTCCTTCATAAATTGCAAGTTTGGCATAATCGGCCTGAGTAATTCCTTTCTCTGAATTTGGATCACCATAAATAAATCTGTCTATTCTTCCTTTTACAGTATGAATACGTGTGGGAGATGCAGGAACATAAGATGCCATTACATACGTTATCGCAACAATGCCAACTCCCAGAGCTACTACAAACAAAAGATACTTAAAAGGAATCCTGCCCACAAACATCATTATAAAAATAGTGGCAAACAACAGAGAAGCCGTTGAGAAATTGGTAATAAATATCAGGCCGCAAACCACTGCTGCATGCCCCATTACCAGATAAAAAGCTTTCTTAAGTTCTGTTTTACTCCGCTGGTACTTACCCAACACCTTTGCGGTATACATGATTAGTGAAATCTTGGCAAACTCCGAAGGCTGGAATGAGAAAAAACCAAGGTCCAGCGTTCTTCCTGTACCATCCATTCTTCCTGTCAGACGCATTGCCACAGCAAACAATAACAGGCCTATGCTTACGTATATCAGGATATTTGACACCATTGCAAAAAATTTCACCGGAACGAAATTAACCAGAAACAACATCACTCCTATACCAACACCTAAAAAGAAGGTCTGCCTGATTAAAAAGTAAAGCGTATTACCCGATGCCTGTCGGTATGCCAAAGCACCGGTTGAACTGTAAACGATCAACAACGACAAGAGTGATAGCAGTAATAAAACAATCCAAATAACCCTGTCACCCTTAAATAATCGGGCCTGTATAATCTTCATTATAAACTCCTCACCTGTTCTTTAAATTGAATTCCACGGTCTTCATAATTATCAAACAAATCAAAACTGGCACAAGCCGGTGAAAGCAATACTGTATCGCCATTTCTCGAAAGATAATATGCCGCCTTTACTGCTTCTTCCATACTTGTTGTATCTACCATGTCTTTTACGATCTCTCCAAATGCTGCATGCAATTTTGCATTATCCTTTCCCAGACAGACAATAGCTTTCACTTTCTCTTTTACCAACGGCAACAGCATTGAATAATCATTCCCTTTATCAATTCCACCTGCAATCCATACAATTGATTTTGGTATACTTTCTAAAGCATACCATGTAGAATTTACATTTGTAGCTTTCGAATCATTTATAAATTCAATACCATGTACTTTAAGAAATTTTTCAAGACGATGTTCTACCCCCTTGAAATCAGCAAGACTCTCCCGCAGTTGTTCATTTTTAATTTCAAAAACCATACTTGCTATGCATGCGGCCATAGAATTGTAGGTATTATGTTTTCCCTGCAGAGATATATCAAGAATTGACATACTGAATTGATTTTGATTATAATTAATGATCATCGTTCCTTTTTCGATTCCTGCTCCCTGATCATCAGGGGCATGTAGACTGAAGGGATAACAAGAAGATACTATCTCCCGCCTGATTAATTCCCTTTGAATAATTTCATCATCTTCGCAGTAAATAAATACATCTTTTTCAGTCTGATTCTGAATAATCCTGAACTTCGAATCAATGTATTTCTGCATACTATAGCCATATCTGTCGAGGTGGTCGGGCGTAATATTCAACAATACGGCTACATCGGCCCTGAAGTCGTACATATCATCCAGCTGGAAACTACTTAGCTCCAAAACATATATATCGAATGATTCTTCAGCCACCTGCCAGGCAAAACTCCTTCCTACATTGCCTGCCAATCCTACATTTAATCCGGCATCTTTCAATATTTGCCAGGTTAAAAGTGTTGTGGTTGTTTTCCCATTACTTCCTGTGATACATATTGTTTTAGCATCTGAATATCTTCCGGCAAATTCAATTTCTGAAATAACAGGAATACCTTTCTCCATTAGCTTTTTTATAATAGGTGCTGTTTCCGGAATACCCGGGCTTTTTATAATCAGTTGCGCGCCAAGCAATCGCACCTCAGAATGTTGCTGCTCTTCGTATTCTATATTGTATTCCTTCAGTATCTTCTTGTATTTCTCTTTAATACTTCCCAGGTCTGAAAGAAATTCCTCATAACCCTGCTTTTGAGCCAGAATAGCTGATCCAACACCGCTTTCGCCTCCACCTAATATGACTATCTTCTCCTTCATTATCTGATCTTAAGTGTTACTATGGTCAGGACTGCAAGCATAATACCTACAATCCAAAACCGGGCAACTATTTTAGATTCATGAATGCCCTTCATCTGATAATGGTGATGTATTGGGCTCATTAAAAAAATACGTCTTCCCTGGCCATATTTGCTTTTCGTATATTTAAACCAGATTACCTGAATAACTACTGATAGATTTTCAATCAGAAAGATTCCACACAATAAGGGTATCAGTATCTCCTTACGGATAATAACTGAAAAAACTGCGAGTATGCCTCCTAAGGCTAAACTGCCAGTATCCCCCATAAACACCTGTGCGGGAAATGAATTATACCATAAAAATCCCACCGTTGCACCAATAAAAGCTGCCATAAAAACTGTTAATTCACCGGCATTGGGTATATACATGATATTCAGATAATCAGAATATATTACGTTACCACTAACGTAGGCTAATATTCCCAATGTAGTACCACTTATTGCGGAGGTGCCTGCCGCAAGTCCGTCTAAACCATCTGTCAGATTTGCAGCATTTGAAACAGCAGTGATGATCAGAATAATAGCAATGGCATAAACAAGCCATTGTAGCCATGAAGAAGCATCTCCGGCAAAGGCTACCAGCCATTCATAATCAGATTCATTTTTCTTTATAAATGGAATTGTAGTTTTGGTTGACTTAACATCTTCAGTGATGTATTGCATTACCTGCCGCCCTGTTTCAGGATCAACTACAATCTCCTTCAGTTCAGCACCTGCAGGATTCTGCACCCGCTCCCTTACCATAACATCATCACTCAAAAAAAGTGTTGAGGCTACAAACAAACCCAGAATTACCTGGCCCAGTATTTTAAACTTGCCAGCCAGTCCCTTTTTGTTCTTCATAAACACTTTTATATAATCATCTACAAAGCCGATGGCTCCTAAAAATACAGTGGTAACAAGCATCAACTGTATATAAATATTATCGAGCCGGGCAAAAATCAATACCGGTACTATTATGGCCAAAAGAATTACCAGGCCTCCCATGGTGGGTGTACCCTTTTTTTGAATCTGCCCTTCTAATCCCAAATCACGAACTACCTCCCCTATTTGTTTCCTTTGCAGGTAAACAATCATTCTTTTTCCAAAGGCTGTGGCGATGATTAACGACAGAATAACAGCTCCTCCCGATCTGAAGGAAATGTACTGTAACATTCCCACTCCCGGGAAATTCGTATTCATCAACCATTCATAAAAATAATATATCATAACTCCTAATCAGTTAATCTTCTATACCGAAGCATCTTTTAACCTCTTCAACATCATCAAAATGGTGCCTAACCCCATGAACTTCCTGATAATTCTCGTGCCCTTTCCCGGCAATAAGAATGATATCTCCCGGATTGGCCATCATTACTGCCATTTTAATCGCCTCTCTCCTGTTCTCGATAGTGGCCACCTTATTACTAAATCTTTTTTCAATTCCTGCCTCCATTTCCCGCAGTATTTGTCCAGGGTCTTCAGTTCTGGGATTATCAGAGGTGAGGATTACCTTATCACTTCCCATAACAGCTTCTTTGGCCATCTCAGGCCTTTTTGTACGATCCCGGTCTCCTCCCGCACCAACTACTGTAATAACCTGTTCTGAGCCGGTTCTTATTCCTGCTATTGCACTCAATACATTTGTCAAAGCATCGGGTGTGTGTGCATAATCTACAATTGCCAGCTTTCCATCGATACTCCGAATTGTTTCGAAGCGTCCTTTTACAGGATTCAAATTACTGATCCCTTTGTATACCTCCTGTTCATCCTGATTTAAAATTACTGCCACAGCAAAAACAGCCAACAAGTTATAAGCATTAAACTTCCCTACAAACCGGGTCCACACCTCCTGACCGTTTAAATTAAGCAACATCCCGTCAAAATGAGATTCTAAAATCTTACAATGATAATCAGCTACAGCACGATTTGAATAGGTAAATACCTTTGCTTTGGTATTTTGCACCATAATCCGTCCGTTTTTATCATCGGCATTGGTAAGCACAAAAGCGTCAGAAGGTAAAACATCAAAAAATTGCTGTTTTGCCTTTATATATTCCGAAAATGTTTTATGGTAATCAAGATGATCGTGTGTAATGTTGGTAAATACACCTCCGGCAAATTCTATTCCTCCTATTCGCCGTTGATGAACAGCATGAGAACTAACCTCCATAAAACAATACCCACATCCTGCATTAACCATTTCAGCCATTAATTTCTGTATCTTCAATGGATCGGGAGTCGTAAATGAAGCTGCTTCTTCTGTTTCATTAATTCTGTATGTAATTGTAGAGATTAAACCTACATTATAACCCAATTGCCTGAACAGCCTGAACAACAGCGTAGCAATACTGGTCTTACCATTTGTCCCTGTAATACCAATCACCTTCATTTTTGATGATGGGAAATTATAAAAAGCAGATGCAAGTAAACCTGTTGTATGAATAGAATCAGCTACCTTTACAAAGGTGATATGCGTAGGTGTTGTAGATGGAAATTCCTCACAGACTATTGTTGTAGCCCCTTTCTCAATGGCAGGTTCAATAAATCTATGACCGTCAGAATGCAGTCCACGCTGGGCTATAAATAAAGCACCAGGGGTAATCTTACGCGAATCAAATTCAAGTGATTCTACTTCAGTTGAATCATCCCCTTTTACCTCCAGATAATTTATATGTTGTAATAATTCCTGCAGCTTCATTTTATCTAAGTGTTAAATATATTTCACCACCTCTTCTAATTGTTGAATGGGGTTTTAATGATTGCTCCACTACCTTGCCAACTCCTTTCAGGTGTACGATTAATCCTGCCATCTCAAGTGTATATATAGCATCTGAAGCTCCCATACCCAACACATCAGGTACTTTATTTTCCTCGAATGTTATTTCATCCAGAATCAGCTTCTCATTATCCTGTTTTACAAGTGCAACCATCGCCTCCATGTCTCCATCAATATTGGTAATGTTCAGATCATGAGCAACCTGAAGAATACTTTCTGAAGTGCCTTTCTTAATTTGTGGCAGTGCTATTTGCACTTTATCTTCAGGTTCATCTGAAACCTCCTCAAACAGGTTCATTGCTGCAAATATTCTTTCAGCAATTTCTTTAAATACCGGTCCGGCCACTGACCCGCCATAATATGTTCCTCCCTTAGGATTATTAATGGTTACCATCACCGAATATTTTGGATTGTCGGCAGGAAAATAGCCTGCAAATGAAGCCAGATACATACCTTTCTGATACCCCCCCTGGCCTGTAGCAACCTGAGCAGTTCCGGTTTTACCGGCAATCTTGAACCATGGGTTACGAAGCGATCTTCCAGTACCATTTTCACAAACTCCCTCCAGCATTTTCTGAGCTTTTACCACAGTTTCGCCTCTGGCTATCATCGGATTCAGAACTTCAGGCTTAAATCTTCTTACCATCACGCCACTCTCCTGAATCTCCCTTACCAGCCTGGGCTTAACCATTCTGCCGTTATTAGCAACAGCGTTATAAAATGTCAACACTTGCAAGGGGGTCATTTTTGATTCATATCCATATGACATCCAGGCTAAAGTGGTCCCCCACCAATCTGAATCACCCGGATATTTAAAAAAGGGTATTCCTTCACCCTTTAATTCTATATTCAAAGGTTTGTTAATCCCAAAACCATAAATCCGGTCAACAAAAGCTTTAGGATTACTTTCATAAGCTTCTGTAATGATTTTAGCTACTCCAACATTCGATGATTTCTCAAATATCTGGTTGACAGTCATTGGGCCATGCCCTCCATAATGATAATCACTGTCATAAATCGTCCTTCCCTTATACTTCCATACACCATTACCGGTGTCATATACATCACTGGTATCAATCAGTCCTTCATCCATGGCAGCCATGAGGGATACAAGTTTAAAAGTTGAACCGGGTTCATAACAACCGGCATGGCCTAAAGCATAATTATAATTTTCGGTATAGAGGCCATTCTCGAGCCCCAGATTGGCAATAGCCTTAATTTCCCCGGTTTCAACCTCCATCACTATAGCTGTACCCCAATCAGCGTTAAACTTTTGAAGGTTCCTTAACAAAGTACTTTCAGCAATATCCTGAAGCTTTACATTAATGGTTGTAATTACATCCATTCCATCCTCAGGTTCAATCTCAGTTCTGAGCACCCATCTTCCCGACAGGTTTTCACGATAGCTGATGCCATCTTTTCCTTTCAGATATTGCTCATAGGCCCCCTCAAGTCCAGTGTATCCTATATTGCCATGAACTCCGCCATAAGCTCCTTTATTTAAATCACCAATTGTTCGCAAAGCCAACGATCCCAGCGGAGTAACCCTTTGGTTTTCCTGCTCAACAATTAATCCACCTCCAAATCTTCCCCTTCGAAGAATTGGAAATTTTTTGATCCTCTGTAATTCCTGATAATCTATTTTTCGAGGTGTAAGCATAAAACCCCTGTTACCTTTTTTATAGGCAGCATCAAGTCGCTGTTTATAGTTGGTCTTTGAAGCATTCCCAAAAAACGAAGAAAGATAGTAAGCCAGCGAATCACTCTCTGTTTCATATACTCTCCTGACACCTTCGGCAGCCAGATCAATTCGAATATAATACCCGGGAACCGATGTAGCCAGAACACTCCCGTCATCGGCACAGATATTTCCACGATTTGGTGCAATGCTTATAGTATTTTCTTTCAGATTTTTTGCGATCTGTTCCCAACGATCGTTCTTAATCTGCTGAACAGAAACCATCTTCATGATTGCCACCAATGCAAACACAAGAAGAAAAAAATAAATAACAGCAATACGCGATACTATTGATTTTCTGATTTCCACCTGGCTTCATTTTTTCGAACAACAATTTTTTGCGCCGGTTTCACAGGCTCCTGAAGCCCTAATCCGGCATCCTCTACCCGTTCAACAACCTCCGAAGGCCTGCTCGCATCCATCAAGCGCGCTGAAAGTGTAATTGATTCGGAACGCAATTCGTTTATGCTTTCCTGAACCTGTTCAATTTGCCTGATGGTACGTTCGGCCAGGTTTCGGTTCGTAATTAGTACAAAAGCAAAAAATACCAATAGCGACAAAAATGGCAACTGCCGGGTAAATCGCTCATCAGTAAGAATGGTACCTCCTAAAAAGGATTTCACCATTGGCTTCTTCTTGCTATTTTTTTTTGTTTCTGTCATTTCACTTCTTTTCGGCAATTCGAAGTTTAGCACTTCTTGCCCTGGGGTTTACACTTAATTCCTCTGCTCCGGGAATAATCACTCTCCTGTTAACCAACCTGAACGGACTGATCATATTCCCATAAAAATCTTTCTCAATACGTCCTTCAAAATTACCGGCTTTCATAAAATTTTTACACAACCTGTCTTCCAGACTATGATAAGTTATAATTACAAGCCGTCCTCCCGGTTTTAATACTTCAAGCGATGCCTGCAGGAACTCCTGCAGTGCTTCCAACTCCATGTTGACTTCGAGTCGAAGTGCTTGAAAAACTTGAGCCAGGTACTTATTTTCAATACCGCCCGGTGCACATTTCATAGCAATCTCTTTCAACTCCGAAGTAGTTCTGATTTCCTGTTGCTGCCTTGCCTTTACAAGCTCGTTTACCAATCTGGCTGCATTGTTTATCTCACCATACATTCTGAAAACAAAACGCAGCCTGTCTTCACTA